>DXBY01000248.1 GCA_019116305.1 Candidatus Ruania gallistercoris
GAGCGCGACGGGAGGTGAGGAACTCCCGCACTTCCGCTCGGTTGTCCATCCCCTCACCATAGGTGCGCGGGTGCCTGGGAGGGAGTCCCTCCGGGTACCCCCATCAGCCGGGTCTCCCACTCCCTGGGGGCTGCACCGAGAATGGAGATGGCGATCGGGCCAGCCAGCGGTCTAACCGCCGCGAGGCAGAAGGAGGAGATCTATGCGTGGTGTAGTGATGCATGGCCCCGGCGACGTCCGGGTCGAAGAGCGCGAGGACCCGCAGATCGAAGAGCCCACTGATGCGGTGATCCGGATCGCGGCAGCCTGCGTCTGTGGCTCCGACCTGTGGCCCTACCGCGGTGCGGACACCCCGGACCGGCAGCTGATGGGCCACGAGTACGTCGGTGTGGTCGAGCAGATCGGTGCCGAGGTCACCACGGTCGAGCCGGGCGACTGGGTGGTCGGCTCGTTCGTGATCTCGGACAACACCTGCGAGATCTGCGCAGCCGGGTACCAGTCCCGGTGCATCAATGCTGTCTTCGTCGACGGCGAGATCGGAACCCAGGCCGAGTACGCACGCATCCCGCACGCTGACGGCACGCTGGTCGCCACTCCAGGCCCGCCCGACCCGGAGCTGATCCCGTCCCTGCTGGCTGCCTCCGATGTGCTCGGCACCGGATGGTTCGCTGCGGTCGCAGCCGAGGTGGGCCCTGGAAAGACGGTCGCGGTGGTCGGGGACGGCGCGGTCGGTCTGATGGGGGTGCTCGCTGCGAAGCAGCTCGGCGCGGAGACGATCGTCGCGATGAGTCGGCACGCCGACCGCCAGCACCTGGCCCGTGAGTTCGGCGCCACGCACATCGTCGCCGAGCGCGGCGAGGCGGGAGTGGCGAGAGTCAAGGAGCTGACCGGCGGGTTGGGGGCGCACAGCGTCATCGAAGCGGTCGGAACCCAGGAGTCCATGACGCAGGCGATCCAAGCGACTCGTCCTGGCGGCCACGTGGGGTATGTCGGCGTGGCACACGATGTCGCGCTGGCCGGCGATGAGCTGTTCTTCGGTCTGGTCCACCTGCACGGCGGGCCCGCTCCGGTTCGACGCTTCCTGCCCGAGCTCATCGCACTGATCTGGGACCGCACGATCGAGCCGGGGAAGGTCTTCGACCTGACCTTGCCGTTGGACCAGGCTGCCGATGCCTATGCTGCGATGGACCAGCGCCGGGCGATCAAGGTCCTGCTGGAGCCGTGACGATGCCAGAAGGTGGAGAGGTGCCAGACCTGGATGACCTCCTGGCTGCGCTCAACGCCGGGCGGACCATTCCCGGGAACTCACCGCTGCATCAGGTGATGCACCGGGTCAGCCAGGAGGCGCTGCGCATCACCGGTGAGCTGAACGGGCGCTACCACGCGCCGGAACAGGTGCGCGAGCTCCTCGGTCAGCTGACCGGTGCTGCGGTCGCCGAGTCGGTGAGGGTGTTCCCGCCGTTGACCTCTGATTTCGGCAGGAACATCACTCTCGGTGAGCGGATCTTCATCAACGCCGGCTGCCGGTTCCAGGACCAGGGCGGGGTGAGGATCGGCGACGCCTGCCTGATCGGCCACAACACGGTCTTCGCCACGTTGAACCACGATCTCGACCCGAGTCGCCGCGCGGACATGCACCCTGCGCCGATCGTGCTCGGTCGCAACGTGTGGATCGGCGCGAACGTGACGATCCTGCCGGGCGTGCGGATCGGCGACAACGCCGTGGTGGCGGCAGCTGCTGTGGTGACCAAGGACGTGCCGGCCGACGCTGTGGTGGTGGGCGCTCCGGCCCGGGTGGTGCGGTCAGTGACTGACTGACTGACTGAGCGGTTGCGGGCTGCGGGCTGCGGGTCGTGAGTCTCGTACGCGAGGGTGCACATTCTTGTGCGCGGGCGCGGGCTTGTGTGTGGGCGCGGGAAGTCGTTGAGGTATTCGGCATTGCCTCTTGCGAACATGCGTTCTAGGTCGTACAATTGTTCTATGGGCAGCGACGGTCACTTCATCCCGGGAGGGCCCGATGAGGGGCACTCCGGGCAGGGGGCTGCCGTGAGTGTGATGGCCCGCCTGTTGACGGAGTTCGAACATCTGGGTCTGGATGAGCAGCTGGTGCGGATGGGCACGGGTGGGGCGCTGTTGGAGCGCCTGTTGGCACTCGATCTGGACGGAGCCGAGGATGCGGCGCTGGTGGAGGCGGTGGCCGCGGCGAACCGGATCTCCGCGTGCGCGGAGGTGCTGATGGCGCAGGCTGCGGGGGTGTTGGCGGAGCGGGCGTCGATGAACCCGCCGGCCTTGGCACCCGAGAGCGTCGATGCCGATTCCGGCGAGGTCTCGGCGGAGGATGCGGAGAAGGGGTGCACGGCGCCGGAGGAGCTGGCAGTGCGCTTGG
This sequence comes from Candidatus Ruania gallistercoris, assembly GCA_019116305.1. GTDB lineage: Bacteria > Actinomycetota > Actinomycetes > Actinomycetales > Beutenbergiaceae > Ruania > Ruania gallistercoris. Next base: position 2,387 of record DXBY01000248.1, read on the forward strand.
GCTGGACCCGGCCTCAGTGCCGGGCACTGGTGCGCCGGGGCCGGGCGTGGGGGCGGCACCTGGTCAACACCGGTACCGAGTTGCGTCTGGGCCGGATCGACACCGGCCGGGCACGGGTGATCGCCGACGGTCTGGCGGAGTGCTCCTGGCAGGTGGCGATGGCGGTGGAGGATGCGGTGCTGCCTGGTGCGCCGCAACGTACCGCCGGGCAGCTGCGCCGCGATATCGCTCGAGCGCTGATCGCCGTGGATCCGGCCGAGGCGGAGGCGCGTGCGGCCCGGCGTCAGGAGCGGCGGCGGGTGAGCCGACCGCGGGCGCTCGCAGATGAGACTGCGGCGATGACGATCGAGGGACCGGCTGCTGCTGTGCTTGCCCTGGATCAGGCGTTGCATGCGCGGGCGAAGGCCGCCAAAGCCGACGGCGATACGCGCACCATCGATCAGCTGAGGTTTGATGCTCTGGCGGGGATCGGGTCCGAGGCGCTGGCGACCGGGTACCTGGGGCCGAAGGAGTGGGGCATGTCCTTGGCCACCACCGAGGGTCGCAAGCCGGAGGTCCACGTCACGGTGCCGATCAGCCTTCTGATCCCGGACGCTCAGACTCAGTCCGGATCCGGTGCCAAAGGCCAGGGCGATGCTGGGCTTGGCGCTGATGGCGCTGATGAGGCTGGTGTGCTGCGCCGGATGCTCACCGCACCACCCGAGCCCGCATCCGGGGGCAAGTCGGCCTGCACCTGCGGCACCGGCCCGAGCGGCCCCACCGACCCGACGAGTTCGGCTGGCTCGGCAGGGCTGGCGGCGCCGTGGTACCAGCCCAGTGAGAGCGTGATCGACGCAGGTCCCAGCATCGACAGCGATGCCGTGCCGTACCTGAGTGGCTACGGACCGATCACACCGGCGACCGCCCGTGCCCTGGCCGCGGGTGGGATCTGGCGCCGGTTGGTGACCGATCCGATCTCTGATCAGTTGCTAGATCTCGGCCACACTCGGTATCGGCCCTCGAGTGCGTTGGCCGATCATGTCCGGGCCCGGGATGGCTCGTGTGTGCGGCCCGGGTGCGCGGCGCCTGCCCAGGACTGCCAGCTCGACCACACCGAGCCCTGGGACCACACCGACCCGAGGGTCGGCGGGACGACGGCCCCGGCGAACCTGGGACCGCTGTGCCAGCGGGACCATCAGACCAAGACCCACGGTGACTTCGAGCTCGAACAGACCGCCCCCGGCGTCTTTGAGTGGACCACCCCCACCGGACACCGCTACCGCCGCAACCCCGACGGCAGCACCACACCGCTGAGCCACCGCCCGGATGCTCCACCCCCGTTCTGACGGCTGAGTGAGGCGGCTGGTGGTGCTGGCCGGGCAGTGGTGGCCGGGCAGTGGTGGCCGGGCGGTGGCGCCAACGGCACCCGCGCTGGGCCTGAGTC
>DXBY01000249.1 GCA_019116305.1 Candidatus Ruania gallistercoris
GCCCGGGGATCTCCGGGTCGCCGATCGCCACCGTGGGCTGGATCGTGGGCAGCAGATGAGAGAGATTCCCGATGTCGCTCGAGCCCGGGCTGTCCGCCCCCCACCGCACCGGCAGCACCTCTCGGTGCTCGCCCAGGTTGGCCGCGTACCGGCGCGCCAATGGCTCGTTGATCCGGTGCGGCAGGTAGATCGGTTCGGCGTCCCAGGCCACGTTCACCTGCACACCGGCGGTCAGTGCGGCGCCGTGGAAGGCGTCCTCCACTCGGTCGGAGAGCGCCAGCACGCCTTCGATGCTGCGGGAGCGGAGGAAGAACTCCAGCACGGCGCGTTCGGGCACGATGTTCGGCCGGGTGCCTGCCTCCAGGAAAACCCCATGCACCCGGTCGGTGGCCGGGATGTGCTGGCGCAGCTGCGCGATCGCCTGGTACGCGGTGGCCGCACCGTCCAGGGCGTTCCGGCCCAGGTGCGGGTTCGCGGCGGCATGCGCGGTGCGGCCGGTAAACGTGGCCACCACCTGCCGCTTAGCCGCGGACGGACGCGCCGCCACATCCTCAGCGCCCGGATGCACCATCACCGCCGCGTCGTAGCCCGCCAGCACGCCGGCCTGGATGAGCAGCTCCTTGCCACCGCCGCCCTCCTCGGCCGGTGTACCGACCAGGGTGACGCCACCCAGGAGGGGCGTATCGCCGTCGAACAGCGGAGCCAGGGCGAGGAACGCGCCCAGCGAGGACGCAGCGATCACGTTGTGCCCGCAGCCGTGCCCCACCCCGGGCAGTGCGTCGTACTCCGCAGTGATCGCCACCTGCGGTCCGCTCGTGCGGGTACCGAGTTGCGCGGTGAAGGCGGTCGGGATGCCACCGGCGCCTGCCTCGACATCGACGCCCGCCGCGGCTAGTGCGGCCGTGAACGCCCGCACCGCGTAGAACTCCCGGTAGCCGAGCTCGGGGTGGGCGTACAGGTCGCGGGAGAACGCGTCCAGTCCCTCGGCCAGGTGCTCCACCCGGGAAGCGATCCGCGCTCCCCGATCGTCAGCGTACGTAGCGGTCATGACCAGACCGTAGGAGCCGCCGTCCGATGCAGCCGAGGGTGGGACGGCTCGTCTCGGCTGCTGAGACCTAGACCTCCTCCAGCGCCCGCCCCTTCAGCTCCGGCAGCAGCAGTGTGGCACCGCAGGCCAGGGCGAACGCCACCGCGAACACCACGAAGGCGAACGCGGTGCCGCCGATCCCGAGCAGCAGCGGCACGCTCAACGGCGCCAGGATCGAGGCGATCCGTCCGAACGCCGCCGCACTACCGGCACCGGTACCGCGCAGCGCCGTGGGATACAGCTCCGGGGTGATGGCGTACAGCGCGCCCCAGGCACCGAGGTTGAACGCCGAGAGCGTCATCCCCGCCGCGATGATCATCCCCACCGAGTCCGCCTGACCGAACCAGATCGCCGCTGCGGCGGAGCCGGCCAGGAACACCGCCAGCGTGCCGCGCCGTCCCCACTTCTCGATCAGGAACGCCGCCGCCGCGTACCCGGGCAGCTGGGCCAAGGTGATGATCAGGGTGTAGCCGAAGGAGTGCACCAGGTCGAAGCCCTTGGCCACCAGCAGCGACGGCATCCAGATGAACGCCCCGTAATAGGCGAAGTTCACCCCGAACCAGGCCAGCCAGATCGCCCCGGTGCGACGGCGGAGCCGGGGTTGCCACAGATCCCGCCACCCGGAGCGCTCACCGGGACCCGGATCCCGGGGAACGTCCGTGGTCCCGGCGGCTGCGCCGTCGACCGCTTCCGCTGAAGCGCCCACCACGGCGGGTGGCTCCGGCGAATCGGCGTGCCCGGCCGCCTGCGCTGGAGCCCCCGAAAGGCCGCCGAGCTCGGGGGAGTGCTCGAAGCTGCGCACCACCGCCTCGGCTTCCTCATGTCGCCCGGTTCGTTCCAGGAACCGCACCGACTCCGGCGTCTTCCAGCGCACCACCAGTGCCCACAGCGCCGGGACGGTGCCGATCACCAGCGCCCAGCGCCAGCCGTTCTCCGCCGGGACCACCAGGTAGCCGAGGACGGCGGCAGCGATCCAGCCGAAGGCCCAGAATGCCTCCAGGATCACCACCACCCGGCCCCGGATCTTCCGCGGCGCGAACTCGCTCATCAAAGTGGAGGCCACCGGCAGCTCGGCCCCCAGCCCCAGCCCCACTACGAACCGCAGCACGAGCAGCATCACCAGTCCGGTCGAGGCAGCCGAGGCGCCGGTGGCAAGGCCGTAGATCAGCAGGGTGAGGGCGAACACCTGCCGCCGGCCGAGCCGGTCGGCGAGCAGCCCTCCCACGCTGGCGCCGATCGCCATCCCGACGAAACCGATCGAGCCGATCCAGGAGATCTCCGTGTCCGAGAGCGCCCACTCGGCCCCGAGCGCGGCCATGATGAACGAGATCAGCCCGACGTCCATCGCATCGAGGGCCCAGCCTACGCCGGAGGCACCGAGCAGCTTGCCGTGCGCGCGGGTGAACGGGAGCCGGTCGAGGCGCTGCGTGCGCGTGGGCGTGTCGGGCATCGGGCCTCGATGAGACGTTGGGGTGGGGACTGACTGAACTCTATTCCTTCGACCCGGTGCTGGGTCGACTGAGAGGATGTGCGGCCATGGATACCACCGTTCACACCGCCGAGAAGATCGCTGCACTGGCCGCCTCGCACGGTCTGGACGTCGACCCCGGAAGCATCCGCGTGAACGAGGCCGGCCTGGACTACCGGGTGGCATACGCCCGGGAGGTGGAGGGGCCGCACTGGGTGCTGCGGATCCCGCGCCGTACCGGACTGGCCACCGGTGCGCAGGCAGAGGCACTGATGCTGGACCTGGTCCGGGACCGTCTCGAACCTGCCGTGCCCCAGTGGCGGATACACACCGAGGATCTGATCGCCTACCCGTTGCTTCCGGGTGAGCCGGCGCTCACGATCGACGGCGGCGAGCCCACCTTCCACGTGGACGTCGCCTCACAGTCGTTCGCCCGGGCGTACGGCGAGCTGGTCGGCCAGCTGCACCAGGTATCGCTCGCCGACGTAGCCCGAGCCGGGCTGCCCACACCGACGATCGAGGAGGTCCGTGCCGCGCGAGCCGAGGAGCTCGCTCGGGTGGCCGGCGAGTTCCGGATCGCTGCCGAGCTCCGCGAGCGCTGGGACGCCTGGCTCGCAGACACGGAGTGCTGGCCCGAGGAGCCGGTCTTCACCCACGGTGAGCTGTACCACGCGCACATTCTGGTGGCGGACGAGGGGACCATCACCGGGGTGCTGGACTGGACCACCGCCGGGGTCGGGGATCCCGCGAAGGATCTGGTCTTCCAGGCCAGCTTCGCGCCGCCGGAGGCATTCGCCACCTTTCTCGACGCCTACCGGGGAGCCGGTGGGAGTACCTGGCCCGGGCTGGAGCGGCACTGTGCGCACCTGCACTCGTTCACCCCGGTGAACTACGGCCTGTACGCCCTGGTGACCGGGGACGCCGAGCACCGCGCCGCCGCGCAGGCGTTGTTCGACGAGCCTGGTCCGCTGACACTTTCGGGCACCTGACCCGCGGCGACCCGATACGTACGCTGGCTGTCAATCAAGTGATTGATGCAGAGTGAAGTGGACTGCGGAGGTAGCACGATGAGCAAGGCTGTGGCCGGTGGCAGAGCGGTCCACGACAACAGCAGATCCCGGTCGCAGCGAATGTTCAACTGCGTGGTGCGCCGACTACTCACCTCACCGGTGCACGGGCTGATGAGCGGGAAGCTGATCGTCATCGAGGTGACCGGTCGCCGCACCGGCACCCGCTACTCCGTGCCCACGGCCTATGCCGAACGAGGCGAGCAGGTGCTGGTCGGCTCAGCGGGCACCTGGGTGCGCAACCTCTCGCCCGAGCGCCCGGTGGTGCTGGTGCACCGGGGCCGGCGCCGGTCGATGGTGCCGGAGGTCGTCACCGATGCCGGGCAGGTGGTCCAGCTTGTCGCTGACCTGCTCCCGGGCAACTCGATCCTGCAGCGCAACATGGGCGTCACGCTCGGAGCCGATGGCAGCCCGGATCGCGCACAGTTGGCGGCCGCGCGGGCGCGCGGCTGGGTGTATGCCACCTTCGCCCCAGCGTGAGGCGGGCGGCGGAGTCGCCGCTCGGTGGGCTGGTGAGTCAGCCGCGGAGCGCGGTCACGATCGGGGCGAGCATCCGCGGATCGGTCTGCAGGATCAGCGTGGTGACGCAGCTGTCCTGCCACCGGGCCAGCTGCGCGGTGAGGTCCGACGGCGTCCCGACCAGGGCTACATCCGTCACCAGTTCCGTGGGGATAGCTGCTGCTGCGGCCGCCTTGTCCCCGGCGGCGTACTTGGTCTGGACCTCCTCGCACACCTGCGCGTAGCCCAGCCGGGCGATCGCCTCCCGGTGGAAGTTCGCAGCTGCCGAGCCCATCCCGCCGATGTACAGCGCCAGATGCGGGCGCACCGCATCGGCCGCCGATTCCAGATCGGTGCCGATCACCGCCGGCACGGCCGCGCTGACCTCGAAGTCGGCGACCGGCGTCCGTGCCCGATCGCGCCGGGCGAAGCCGTCGGCCAGGTTCTGCTGGTACTCGGCATCCAAGGCCGGGGAGATGAACGCGGGCAACCAGCCGTCGGCGATCTCGGCGGCCAGCGCCGTGTTCCGCGGGCCCTGCGCCGCCAGGTGGATCGGCAGGTCCGCTCGCAACGGATGCACAGTGGACCGCAGCGGCTTTCCCTGGTGAGCTCCGCCGTCGTACGGGAGCGAGAAATGCTTCCCGGAGAACGTGACGGGCGCCTCCCGGGCGAGCACCTCACGAACGATCTGCACGTACTCCCGGGTGCGCTCCAACGGCCGGGGGTAGGGCTGGCCGTACCACCCCTCCACCACCTGCGGACCGGAGGCCCCCAGACCGAGCACGAACCGGCCACCGGAGAGGTGGTCCAGGGTGAGCGCGGTCATCGCCGTGGCCGCCGGGGTGCGCGCGGAGAGCTGCGCGATCCCGGTGCCCAACCGAACCCGGGAGGTGCCCGCGCCCCACCAGGCCAACGGGGTGAACGCATCCGAACCGTAGGACTCGGCCGTCCACACCGAGTCCAGTCCCAGCTCGTCCGCTGCGGCCACGGCCTCGGCAGCTCCTGGTGGCGGGCCAGCAGCCCAGTATCCGGTGTGAAATCCGATCCGCATCCTGCCCATCATGCCGTAGCGGGGCCGGTCAGAACCCGAAGATCTCGGTACCGGCGCGCAGCGCGAGGATCGCGCCGGCGATGCCGATCAGCCAGCCGATCGTCTCCCCGGCCTCCCGCTCCAGGAAGTCACCGATCTTGCGCAGGGCGCCGTCCAACCGGGTTCCGACGGCGAGGCGCACCACGAGCAGCACCGCCGCCGGGGCAATCATCACCAGGCAGTAGCCCCACAGCACACCCGCCTGCGCCGCGCCACCCAGGTCTGCGGCACTGAGCAGCCCGATCCCCGCCAGGTACGGCAGCATCGTGGGGATCTCTGCCGAGGCGGCAAGCACCGCGAGCGCGGCCAGGGCGACTACACTCCTGCTGGAGCTGCGCTGGGTCATCGCCTGCTCCCGCCACCGGTCCAGCCGGCCCCGAGGAACGTCCTCGCCTCGTTTGCGGGCCTCCTGCCGAGCCACCGCCGCCTTCTTCCCGGGGATCTTCCAGGAGACGGCGAACAGCGCCAGTCCGACGAGCAGGCGCACCCACGCTCCGGCCGGGGTGTCCAAGAAGGTGATGAGCTGGTCGCCGAAGGTGAGCGCCCCGGCGAGCAGTGCCAGCCCCATCGCCCAGTAGAACAGGGCCACCACCAGCAGGAAGGCGCCGATCCGGCCGGCGAGCAGCCGGCCACGCTGCAGCATCAGCCAGATCGGCAGCACCAGGGTGCCGATGCTGGTGGAGTCGATGAGCGCGAGCACGGTCAGGCCGCCGACGAGGGAGAGGGACATGGAACCAGCCTGGTGACCGCGGTGCGCCGGTACATCAGCAGGGTGGCTCATCTGTGCGCACGCTGTGTACATCCTTCGTCGGATGCGCACACCGGAAGAGGGCTCCTTCGGCCGATGTTCGCTCAGCGACCGGCGCCGAGGATAGCCGGTATGGACTCGAGCTCGACGATCTTGGTCGGCGGCATCATCGCCTCCGAAGTGCTGTTCTGGGTGCTGCTGTTCGGCGGCCTCGCGGCGCGGTACCTGCTGCGCGCACCGCGGTTGAGCACGGTGCTGCTGCTCGGAGTGCCGCTGGCCGACCTGGTGCTGGTCACGCTCACCCTGGTGGACCTGGCCGGTGGTTCCCAGCCGGGGAACGTGCACGGCCTGGCCGCCATCTACCTGGGCGTGAGCGTGGCCTTCGGGCACTACATCGTGCGCCGAGTGGACGGCTGGTTCGCGCACCGGTACGCCGGCGGGCCGAAGCCGGCCAAGCTGCCGACCGCTGGCCCCGAGCGGATGCGGCACGAGTGGCACAGCTTCAAGCGGATGGCGATCGCGTGGGCGCTGGCCGTGCCGTTGCTGCTGGCGATGGTGGTCGTCTCCGGCTGGCATGTGCCCACCTCGCTGCCCGAGCTGTTCGGCAGTGACCCGATGTGGGCGTGGATCGGGCGGGCCAGCGCGGTGCTGGTGCTCTGGTTCGCCACCGGGCCGGTCTACTACGGGCTCTACAAGAGCGAACCCGAGGAAGGTGCACAGACCGGCTCGTCGGTACCGACCGCGATCACCCCCGCCGAACCGGAGGAGGGCGAGGTCGTAGGTCAGGCCCCCGCTGGAGCGCCCGCGTCCTCGCGGCGCCTGACCGGCTGACCACCCTCCCCCTCGAACCGGCGCCCCCACCCGGTGGCCACTGCCGCGATCAGCACCACGGTGAGCAGCAAGGGGTAGAAGGTCGCCCCGAACAGCTCCGTGGTGGCCAGCTCCGGTGCCTGCTCGTGCCCGGCGGTGAGCATCGCACCGATGAACAGGAACGCGCTGAACACCGGCACCACACAGGCGAGGCCCATCGCGAAGCAGTCCATCACGTTGGTGCGCCGGTACGGGTGCAGCCCGTGCCGGGCACCGATCTCGTCCGCCACCGGTCCGAAGGTGAGCATCGAGGCGGAGTTCACCCCACCGAAGAGCACCGTGGTGGCGCTCACCCCGAGCCCGATCGCCGCCTCGGCACCGCGAGGCGTGCCGGCGAGGCGCCCTTCGGTGAGGGCGGCGACGATCCGTTCCAGCACACCGGCCGCGCGGAGCACGCCCATGATCCCGAACACCGCGACCACCAGCGCCACAGTCGGGAGCATCGCGGTCACTCCGGTCACCAGGTATCCCGTCGGAGCACCCTCGGCCACGCCGAGCACCCCGGACGGTTCCAGGAGCCCGGCGAGCAACGCCGTCGCCGTGCCGAGAACGAGACCGACGGTCACGGCCAGATAGATGTTCCGGGAGAGGAACGCCGTCAGCAGCAGTGCGGCGATCGGCGCCAGCATGATCAGCCCGCGCGGGTCGGAGTGCTCGGTCAGATCCACACCTGCTGCGCCGGATGCACCGGATCCGCCGAAGGTGAGGTAGCCGATCGCGGCAAGCGCGGCCGCCACGAGCGCGTACCGGGCCCGGCTGGTGACCACCCCTCCGATATCGGCTGCGCCGTCCTTGCGGCGGAACCGCTGGGTGGAGGCGGAGATGATCGTGGTGTCCGAGATCGGTGCGAGGTTGTCCCCGAAGATGGCTCCGGAGACGATCGCCCCGGCCAGCATTGCCGGGTCCGCGCCGAGTAGGACTCCCGCCGGGTAGAAGATCGGGAACGCCGTGAACATCGTGCCGATCGAGGACCCGGTGGCCATCGCGATCAGACAGCAGGCGAGGAAGACGAACAGCGTCAGGACAGCGCCGTGTAGGCCGGCCTGCTCGGCGATCCAGACGAAACCGGCGGAGACGTCGGAGTCCTTGATCAGCTGCCCGAGCATGCCGACGAGCACCAGGATCATCACGATGGACACCGAGGTCGCACTGCCGACGCCGGCGATCACGGCATCCCAGAACCTGGTGTAGCCGCGCGCCAGCAACGCGCCCAGCAGCAGCGCGATGAACCCGCCCGCCGCCAGCACGGTCATGTCGAAGGCGTCCAGCACCACGAAGTAGACGACGCAGAAGACCACGAAGATCGCCACGGGGATGAACGCCATCGCCCAGCCACCGCGGAACGTCAGGGTGTCGGAACTCATCGCAGGTCCTCTTCTCGCGGACGGTACAGCTGGGCGGCTTGGCCGGGAGGGTACACGGGCCAGCGGGTGCGGTGAGTGGGGTGTCCACGCTTCGGGGCGACTGTGCCCGAGCCCGGGGGAGGAGGCGATACTGGGGCGAGGAGGATGTGATGAGCGAAGACCGGGACATGGCTGCCGATACCCGCGCTGAGCAGCGGCGCACCGAGCTGTACGACCTGCGGGTGGTGGTGGACCGGATCGAGGGCCGGTCGGTGTGCGGACTGCGGCCGGGCGATCACTTCGACCTGACCTGCTCCAGCCGGATCTCGCTACCCGAGGGTCGGCACTTCTGCCTGTACGCGCTCTCGGCGGTGCTCCCGCTGCTGCCCGCCGCCCAGCGGGCCGTGGCTGCGGGTGACTGGCTCGCCACCGACAACGAGGTGGCCTGCCCGGATCCGGAGGAACGGCTGATCATGCGGATCGAGCGCACCGGCACTGCCAGCATCCCCACCGAGGAGCTGACATGAGCCTGGCACTGACGATCGCGCTGCAGTCGGACAAGACCGCCACCGAGTACGCCGCCCTGGCCCGCGAGGTGGAGGCCCGCGGTTTCGACGGCCTCTCGGTCTACTCCGACCTGGGCTTCCAACCGCCGATGGCGCCGCTGATGGTGGCTGCCGACGTCACCGACCGGTTGCGTCTGGGTCCGTCCTGCCTGAACCCCTACCTGCTGCATCCGGTGGAGATCGCCGGGCAGGTGGCTGCCCTGGACGAGGCCAGCGGCGGGCGAGCCTACCTGGGCCTGGCGCGTGGCTCCTGGTTGGGCCAGGTGGGGGTGCACCAGGACCGGCCGCTGGCGCACCTGGAGGACACGGTGCACATCGTGCGCCGGCTGCTCGCCGGGGACGACTCCGGCTACACCGGCACGGTGTTCACCCTCGAGCCCGGATTCCGGCTGCAGTACACCCCGGTGCGCCCGGAGACGGAGGTGCTGCTCGGGGTGTGGGGGCCGCGTGGGGCCGCGCTGGCCGGGCGGGTGGCCGATGAGGTGAAGATCGGCGGCTCGGCCAACCCGGATATGGTCCGGCAGATGCGCAGCTGGGTGGATGAGGCGGCGACGGCGTCCGGCCGGGGGACACGTGCCGTGTCCGTGTGCGCCGGGGCGGTCACCGTGGTCGATGCCGACGGCGATCTGGCCCGGGGCGTAGCCCGGCGTGAGGTGGCCATGTACGTGGACGTGGTGGCCGACCTGGACCCGACCGTGCAGGTGGAGGAGGGGCTGCTGTCCCGGCTGCGGGCACTGCTTGCCGAGAGCCGTGCGGACGAGGCCGGCGCCCTGCTCAGCGACGACCTGCTGGACCGGTTCTGCTTCGCCGGCACCCCGACCCAGATCGTGGACCACACGCTCGCGCTGGCGGAGGCCGGAGCCGATCGGGTGGAGTTCGGCACCCCGCACGGGCTCACCGGTGCCGGCGGTATCGGCCTGCTCGGCTCCGCCGTGCTGCCGGCGGTGCGCGCGGAGCTGGCGGCTGCACGCTGACGCCCCGGCGCGGGGGTGGCCTGAATGTCGAAATGTGGTCCGAAATCGACACTGAGCCCACCTTCGCGAAGGAGTCGGCATCGGATGCCCGCTCAGTGGAGCTGGGGCACCACTTCGCGAGCGATCAGGTCCAGGTGGTCCAGGTCCTGCAGGTCGAGGATCTGCAGGTAGATGCGCTCCGCGCCCAGCTCCTGCACCTCCCGGATCCGCGCGGCGGCCTCGGCAGGTGTGCCGGCCACCCCGTTCTGCCGCAACTCGTCCACCTCCCGGCCGATCGAGGCTGCCCGGCGGGCGATTTCCGCCTCGTCCGTGCCCACGCACGCCACCAGTGCCACCGAGTAGGTCAGGTCCGCGGGTTCGCGGCCGATGGTGCGGCAGGCCTCGCGCACCCGGGCGAAACCGGCGGCGATGTCCCCCAGCTGCGGGAAACCGAGGTTGAACTCACTGGCGAACCGCGCCGCCAGCGCCGGGGTGCGCTTCTTGCCGTGCCCGCCCACCAGCACCGGCACCGGTGACTGCACCGGTTTGGGCAGCGCCGGGGACTCGGTCAACTGGTAGTGCTCCCCGTCGAAGGAGAACGTCTCCCCGACCGGGGTGTTCCACAGCCCGGTGATCACCGCGAGCTGCTCTTCCAGCAAGGCGAACCGCTTCGCCGGGAACGGGATCCCGTACGCCGCGTGTTCCTGCGCGAACCACCCGGCCCCGAGGCCCAGCTCCACCCGGCCGCCGGACATCTGGCCCACCTGTGCCGCCTGGATCGCCAGTACGCCGGGATGGCGGAATGTGGCCGAGGAGACCAGTGTGCCGAGCCGGATCCGGGTGGTCTCCCGGGCCAGGCCGGCCAGCGTGGTCCAGGCATCGGTGGGCCCGGGTAGGCCGTCGCCGCCCATCGCCAGGTAGTGGTCGGAGCGGAAGAAGGCGTCGAAGCCGAGCTCCTCCGTGGCCTTCGCCACGGTGAGCAGGTCGTCGTAGGAGGCGCCCTGCTGGGGCTCGGTGAAGATCCGTAGCTGCATGGGGCCCAGCCTGCCACGATGGACAGCGGGGACGGGTGTCGCAGAGCGATGACACCACAACGATGTCGCAGAGCAGTGACATTGCTGCCATGTCACAGATCGTAGACATCGCGGCAATGTCTACGTATGATGACATGGTGACGACTTCCGGAACTCTGCTGAACGCGCGATCGCTACCCCGGTTGGGTACCGCGGTCCGGACGTTGCGCACGCGCCGCGGGTGGACCCAGCTGGACCTGGCCCAACGCGCCGGCGTGTCCCGGCAGTGGCTGATCAAGCTCGAGGCCGGGAAGACTCCAGGTCTGGAGGTCGGGATGATCCTGCAGGTGCTGGACAGCCTCGATGCCAGCCTGATGATCCGGGACGAGCAGCCGTGAGGGCTCCGCACCAGCTTGCCGTGCTCCTGGGTGGGGACCATGTGGCGATGCTGGAGCGGACCCGTTCCACACTGCGGCTGAGCTATCTCGACGAGGCCCGCAGTCCAGACGCCACACCGCTCTCGCTGGCCCTGCCTCCGATGCTCGGCACCCACACCGGCCGCCCCGTCGAGGCCTATCTGGACGGGCTCATCCCGGACAGTGACGCGGCGCTCGAGGCCATCCGCCGACAGTACGGCGCGAACCCGCAGGATCGGCTGAGCGTACTGGCCGCCATCGGCAAGGACTGTGCCGGTGCGGTCCAGTTCTGTCTGCCCGAGGAGGTGACCGACGTGCGCGCCCGCAGCGGCGAGCTGGTCCCGGTCTCCGACGCCGAGATCGAGCAGCGGTTGGCCGAGATGGATGTGGATGAGGAAGCGTCCTGGATCCTGCCGGGCGAACACTGGTCGCTCGGCGGCACCCAGCAGAAGTTCACCCTCCGACGGCAGGCCGATCAATGGCTGCTCGCCCACGGCTCCGAGCCGAGCACGCACATCGTCAAACCCGGAATCCGCAAGCTGAAGGCGCAGGCGTTGGCCGAGCACGTGAGCATGCGAGCAGCGGCAGACCTGGGCCTGGCCGTGGCCGATACCCAGTTCGCCGAGTTCAAGTCTCAGACCGCGATCGTCATCACCCGCTTCGACCGCGCCCCGGACGCCGATGGTGCTCCGGTCCGCCGTCACCAGGAGGACCTGTGCCAGGCGCTCGGCGTCACGGAGAAGTACGAGGAAGATGGTGGCCCCTCAGCCCTGGAGATCATCGCGCTGCTCCGGGACGCCTCGGCGACCCCGCGCCAGGCGCGGGCCAACGTCGAGCGCTTCGTCGACGGCCTGCTCTACAACACCGTGATCGGTGCGCCCGACGCGCATGCGCGCAACTATGCGGTGCTCCTCGAGGGCGATCAGGTGGAGCTGGCCCCGCTGTATGACGTCGCCTCAGGCTTCGGCTACGGCGCCGGCGGGCAGGACCGCAAGCTGTCGATGAGTATCGGGGGGACCTTCCTGCTCGATGAGGTGGATGCCGACGCCTGGCGCAGGTTTGCCGACGTCGCCCGCCTGGACGACGAGCGCCTCCTCACCCGCCTCGCGGCGATGGCCGATGCCGCCCCTGCGGCCTTCGAGAGTGCGTTGGCAGCGGTGGACGACTGGCACGGGCAGGCGGCCGATCTGGGTGAACGTCTGCTGCCCCGGTTGCGCGAGCATGCAGCACGCTTTGCCTGATGTCCGGTGTGCGGCCGTGGTGCCGGCGGCCGCGGCGGTCGCAGGCAGCACCACCGCTGGCGAGAACCCGCCCAGTGCACCCGTGTTTTGCAATCGGTTGCGGTAGCATGATGACGCGCTGCGAAGCAGCACCGCCGCCAGCAAACACTCTGCGCACGAGGAGGACCACTATGCCGGAACCGGTCCGGGCGATCCAGGCCGACCAGCTGCCGATCCAGGTCTACGCCTCGCCAGAAGAGATGGGTCAGGCTGCCGCGCAGCGAGCCGCAGCGGTGACCCGCGAGGCGGTCGCGGCCAGGGGGTACGCCCGGATCGTGGTGGCGACCGGCAACTCCCAGTTCGCGTTCGTGGCGGCCCTGCACGACCAGGACATCCCCTGGCAGCAGGTGACCGTCTTCCACATGGACGAGTACGTCGGCATGGACGCCGACCACAGCGCGAGCTTTCGCCGCTGGATCCGCGAACGGATCGAGCAGCCGTTCCGCCCCGGAAAGGTCGAGTACATCCTCGGCGACGCACCGGACCCGCAGGCTGAGGCGGACCGGTACGAGGCGTTGCTGCGGGCGGAGCCGCTGGACCTGGTCTGCATGGGTATCGGGGAGAACGGCCACCTGGCCTTCAACGAGCCCTACGACGCCGACTTCGAGGATGAGCGTTGGGCCCGGATCATCACCCTGACCGAGGAGTCGGTGCGCCAGCAGGTGGGTGAGGGACACTTTCCGGACGAGGCGTCCACCCCGAGAACCGCGATCTCGCTGACCATTCCGGCTCTCCTCTCTGCAGCGCACGTCCAGGTCTGCGCACCGGAGAGCCGTAAGGCCGCCGCAGTGGCTGCCACGGTCAGCGAACCGATCTCGAACGCGTGCCCGGCAACCATCCTGCGGCGCAGTCCGCACGCCACCGTGTTCCTGGAGCCGGGCTCTGCGGAACACTTGCCACGATGACTGCTTCGAGTTCCAACCGGGCCGACGACCCCCTGATCCTGACCGGGGGGCGGGTCCTGGTCACCGGCGCCCCGGTTGAGGCAGCGGTGGTGGTCCGCCAGGGCCGGATCGAGGAGGTGACCACACACCCTCCCGCCGGGCAGGTGCTGGACGTCGGTGGCCGGCTGATCGCACCCGGTCTGGTGGACATCCACATCCACGGGGCCGCCGGGCACAGCTTCGAACAGGCGGAGGATCACGACGGCGTTGCGGCCATCCTGCATCACCTTGCCGGCCGTGGGGTCACCACTGTCCTCGCCTCGCTGGCCTCGGACGAGCTGGATACGTTGGCCGGTACGGTCCGGGCGCTGCACACCTACCGGGATCAGCCCCTGCCGGGGGCGGCCGAGCTCGCCGGAGTACACCTGGAGGGCCCGTTCCTCGCCCCGGCGCAGGCCGGGGCGCACTCCCCGGCCGTGCTGTGCGACCCGGACCCGGAAGCGGTGGCGAGGCTGGCGGCCCTGTCCCCGGCGATGATCACCCTGGCGCCGGAACGGTTCGGGGCGAGCTCCGCCGTCGAACGTTTCATCGCTGCCGGAACGGTGGTGGCGGCCGGGCACAGCGAAGCCCGTGAAGATGACCTGAGTGCCGCGCAAGCGGCCGGCCTGACCCACCTGACCCACCTGTGGAGCGGGCAGTCCGCCCTGGTGCGCGAGGGGCCGTGGCGGGTGCCCGGGCTGCTCGAGTCCTCGCTGGCCTCTACCGGCCTGACCGCCGAGGTGATCGCTGACGGCAAGCATCTGCCCCCAGCGCTGCTGGAGATCGCTCGCCGCTGTCTCGGTGACCGCCTGATCGTGGTCTCCGACGCTACTGCCGGCGCCGGGCTGCCCGAGGGATCCCGGTACGCGCTCGCCGAAGTGGTCTGCGAGGTGCGCGACGGCGTCGGCGTGGTGGTCGGTGCCGATGCCTTCGGGGGCAGCACCACCACCCTGGAGGCGATGCTCGGCTACCTGCACACCGAGCTCGGCTGGCCGGTCGCCGAGCTGTTCGCGATGGGCAGCACCCGACCCGCGCAGATCGCTGGGCTGGGCGAGCGGAAGGGCCGGATCGCTGCGGGTTACGACGCCGACCTGGTGATCGTCGAGGAGGATCTGGCGCCCTGGGCCACCGTGGTCCGCGGCGAGGTGGTCCGCCCCTGACCGGGCCGGGTAGGCCGTGGCAGGATCCGCAGTATGAGTCTGAACCGGAGACTGCACTGGCGTGGGCGAGAGGTCGCATGGGACCGGTGCGGAGCGGGGCCACCACTGGTATTGCTGCACGGGACGCCCTGGTCAGCGGCGCTGTGGCAACCGGTGGCGGCGGCACTGAGCACCCGGTTCACCGTGTACCGGTGGGACATGCCGGGCTACGGCGAGTCGTCCAAGGATCCGAGCGATCAGGTGGACCTGGGCCTGCAGGGCGAACTCTTCGCCGCGCTGCTCCAGGAGTGGCAGCTGGAGCGCCCGCACGTGATCGCTCATGACGTCGGCGGTGCCGTCGCGTTGCGGGCTCGGCTGCTGCACCGCGCGCGGTACGCCTCGCTCTGCCTGGTCGACGTGGTGGCCCTCCGCCCTTGGGGCTCACCGTTCTTCACCCTCGTCCGCGACCACGCCGAGGTGTTCACCCAGCTCCCGCCGGCGGTGCACCGCGGCGCACTCGAGGCCTACATTCGCGGCGCGAGCCATCGCGGTCTGAGCGAGGACGAGCTCGCCATGCTGGTCGCGCCGTGGACCGGCGCGGAAGGGCAGCGCGCCTTCTACCGGCAGATCGCCCAGGCCGACGAACGCTACACCGACGAGGTGGAGGGTCGCTACGGCGAGATCGACGAACCCACGCACATCATCTGGGGAGTCGAGGACACCTGGATCCCGCCGGACCGGGCCCACCGGCTGCAGGAGCTGATCCCCCGGGCGTCGCTGGCCCTCCTCGAGGGTGCCGGCCACCTGGTCCAGCTCGACGCCCCGACCGCGCTCGCGGCCGAGCTCACCCGGTGGACCGAACGGGTGCGGCATCACGCCACCAGCTCCTGACCGGCCGCCGGGAGGGACGAGGGGCGATAGAGTTCAGGCGTTCGAACGCCAAGGAGCCTCCCCGTGACCATGCCCCACACCGGCCCGCAGGCCGTCAAGGTGAACCTGGACCGCAGCACCGGTGCCACCGTCTTCCAGACCACCCCGGCACGCCTGGAGTGGACGGCGCAGGACCGGATCCGCGTGATCGACGTCCATCCCAGCGGCGACCCGGCGGCCGAACGCGTCGTCTTCGACGCGGCCCCGCAGGAGCTCACCAAGGCTCGGTACTGGCCCGGCAACCCGAGCTGGCTCACGTTCTGGTCCGGGAAGACCAGAGTGCGGGTGATTCCGGAGACGGCGATGCCCAGTCCGGAGCCGTGGGAGTCGGAGGCGCAGTACAACGAACGGCTCGCCATGACGGCCGTGCCCACCTGGCGGTGGTGGATCGAGCGGTTGAAGGGCTACGGCGTCAACTCGAAGGGTTGGACCTACGGACGCGTCGTCGGGATGACCTTCGTGGGCGTCCTGGCACTGGCCGCCGCGATCTTCGTGATCTACGTGCTCGTGGAGGGCCTCGGCTGAGCAGTCCTCGTCGACGTCCTCGGCTGACCGTGAGGGAGCGGTCGCAGCCCGATCCAGGTAGGCCCCTCGCGGCTCGGCGGCTCGACGGTGACGTGCGGGCAGCAGCGAGCCCGCGGGCTGTTCGGCTGGGCCGAACGTGCACACTGGACGAGGGTGCGCCCCGCGGGCTCATCGGTGACTGCCTGGTTCTCGCTGTGCCCGGGCACCTGCGAGACGGCGGTCCGTCCGTAGTTGCTGACGGGCGACTAGCGGGCAGTCACCTCACGCGTCCGATAAGAATTCACTCTCGGATCACCTCCTTTCCCGTGTACCCACCACGCTAAGCCGCCTCCGTGACCCAGACAAGGGAATTTCCCGGTGTTCGCCGTCGGCTTGCTGACCCCTGCGCCGTCGGCGGTTTGCCGCAATCTGTCGGTCACACTGGCTCGGCGACGCCAGAACACGGCAAACCGTGATCGGGCTGGCCGCACGGCGGGTGCGGGGCAGGTGTGCCCATCGGCCGTGTCACTGGGCTTCGCTACGCTCGGTCCATGGCACTGCTGGGAGCACACGTCGGACAGGGCGACCCGATCGCCGAAGCGCAGGCACGGGGGGCGAACTTCGCACAGATCTTCATCGGGGACCCGCAGGCATGGAAGGGGCACGAGCTCGACTATCCCGGTGGTCCGGCGGCGCTCAAGGACGCGGCGGCAGAGGCCGGGATCACGCTCGTGGTGCATGCGCCGTACGTGCTGAACGTGGCGACCACGAACAACCGGATCCGCATTCCCAGCCGGAAGCTGATGCAGAAGCAGGTCGACGCCGCTGCCGAGGTCGGCGCGATCGGCGTGGTGGTGCACGGCGGGCACGTGCTCGCCTCCGACGATGAGGAGGTCGGGTTCGACAACTGGCGCAAGGCGGTGGACCAGCTTGATGCCGCCGTGCCGATCTTCATCGAGAACACCGCCGGCGGGAACAAGGCGATGGCCCGGGGTGTGGCCAAGCTGACCCGACTCTGGGATGCGGTGCGCAGCGCCGACGGTGGGGACGCCGTCGGCTTCTGCCTGGACACCTGTCACGCCTACGCCGGGGGAGAGCAGCTCGACGGTCTGGTGCAGCGGGTGCTGGCCGCGACCGGCCGGATCGACCTGGTGCACGCGAACGATTCCCGGGACGCGTTCGACTCCGGCGCCGACCGGCACGCCAACCTCGGTCACGGATCCCTGCCGGAGGACGGGCTCGCCGCCGTGGTGCGGGAGGCCGGTGCGCCGGTGATCGTGGAGACCCCCGGTGGGGCCGCCGAGCAGACCGCCGATATCGCCTGGCTCCGGGAACGCTGTGCCTGAGCCACACTGGCACATCTACCCGGTGGGGATGGCCGGTTCGCTGGTGCGCGCAGTCAGCTCGGCCCTGGTGAGCATCCCGCTGCTCGCCGTGCTGATGATCCTGCCCTTCCTCGCCGCCTGGGATGTGGGCACCGTGGGCGCCTACGGCCCAGGCGATGCCGGCCGGGCCTGGACCCGGTGGGCGGAACTGGCGCTCGGGCTCAGCGTGCTGGCCTTCCCGGTCGGCGCCCTGGTGGTCTCGGTGCTGAACCTGCTCCGCACGGTGCTGACCCTCGCGGGGTTGCGGCGAGCCGTGCGGCAGGGTGCACCGAGCACCCAGGTGCCGCATCCCGTGCAGTGGGGGATGGCGGCGGAGTGGACCGGCACGGGCATGATCGTCTCCTCGCTGCTGGTGACGGCGATGCTCGCCTTTCCGCAGGTTCTCACCGCGCCGGTGCGCACCTGGGTGCGGCAGCAAGTGCCGCTCGAGGGATGGTCCCTGGTGGTGCTGCCGGCAGCTGTCATTGCTCTCGTGGTGGTCTTCCGGGCGTGGCGCAGAGGAGCGCTCGCGGACGTGACCGACCGCTGGGGCGAGGACCAGCGCAAGGCTGCCGAGGCCGCAGCCCGCGCTAGGGTGCCGGACCCGCCCCGCGGCCCGGACGGCAAGCTGCAGGATCCGAGCACCCTCCAGCGCAGCCCGATGGACGCGGCCGGCGACCGAGTGAACACTGCGGCGATCGTACTGACCGGCATCGCCGTGCTCGGTGCGGCGGTGACGCTGCCGGTGGGCCACTCCCAGATCGGGGCGGGACTGGTGACGAGCAGATCCGAGGCCCTGCTGTTCACCTCGTCCCTGCTGGTGCTCGCCGTGGCGTTTGCCGGGTATGTGCTCGGCGCCGTGCTGCAGAACGCCGCCCAGTCCCGGGAGCTGCGAAACCTGCTCGCGGCGGTCCAGCAGCCCGCGGGTCCGCCGCCGCAGCTCGGGCCGCTCGCGCGGCACTGGCGGGCATTGACCGCGCCCTGGGTGGACTGCCTCGGGCTGACCGGAGCGATGGTACTGCTCCTCGCCCTGCCCGCCGCATTCCTGCCCGACGGCTCGATCGCCCGCTGGGCCGGTCCAGGGCTGGTGCTGGCGGGCGGGCTGCTGGTTGTCGCCGCGCTGGTGGATGTGGTGGGTGAGCACAGCACCCGGGAACGCCGGAACCTCGTGCTGGCCCGGTGGCCGATGCCGAACCCGAGCACGATGACCAGCGAGGATCGGGTGGACGCCGCCGTCGAAGCGGATGTGGCGGGGTACGGGCAGCAGCCCGGGCTGTACGCGAGGATGACCGCGCAGCAGCACGCCGCGCAGCCGTACGTACCACCAGCGCAGCAGCACGCAGCGCAGCCGTATGCACCACCGGCACAGCAGTACCCCGCGCAGCCGTATGCACCGCCCGGCCGGGGTCAGCCACCTCCGCCACCGGTGAACGGTGCCGCTCCACACCCGGTCCCGCCCGGTCCGCCACCGGCGGGCGGCCAACCCCCACCACCCGCAGGGCCCAGCGCTGCCCGACGCGCCTGGGGACTGCCGAAGAAGATCCGTGGCCGGGGCCTGGGCGACCTGTACCGCTGAGATGTCCAGGACCCCCGCGGCCGGTCAGCGCGGAAGGTCCGGGACTGGACGCAGCCGGTCGGTCACGCCGCGCCAGGCGGTGACCAGCTCGCCGGCGCGTTCGGCGAGCACCGCAGTGCTCACCTCGGGCGTGAACAGCGCGGTGCCGATCCCGAAGCCGGTCGCTCCCGCCGCCACCCAGTCACCGAAATCGCCGGCTGCCACGCCGCCGACCGGGACCAGTTCCACCTCCGGCGGCAGCACCGCGCCCCAGGCGCGGATGGCGGCGATGCCCACCTGGTTCGCCGGGAAGATCTTCACCGCACGGGCACCGGAGCGGATCGCGGTGAACGCCTCGGACACCGTGGCCACGCCCGGATAGACCGGAACGCTGCAGGCCACGGCCTCGCGCACCACGTCCGGATCGGTGTGCGGGCAGACGATCAGCTGTGCGCCGGCGTCGCAGGCCGCGGCCACAGCGCCTGGGTCGAGCACTGTGCCGGCGCCCACCCGAGCCCGGTCGCCCAGCTGCTCGCGCAGGATCGTGATACTGCGCAGCGGGTCGGGAGAGTTCAGCGGAACCTCGAGAGTGCTCAGTCCGGCACCGACGAGTGCTTCGCCCACCTCCGCGGCACGTTCGGGGGTGAGTCCGCGCAGGATCGCCACCAGTCCGGACGGTTCTCGGGTCATTGCTCGGTCCTTCGCTCGCGGTTGGGGGTGATGGGGTCGTCGGCGGTGGCGGCCGGGTCGGGGAGCAGGTGCAGCCGACGAGCCAGGTGGACCAGCCCGGCGAGGGTGAGGTCCTCGGCCGGTCTGCTGCTGCTGATCCCGGCCAGGTCGAGCACGTGGGCGTAGCGTGCACAGAGTGCCTCGTCCCCCACCAGCGTCACCTGCGCCGGTGTCCGCTCCAGCCACGCCAGCGCGCCGCTGATCTCGGCGGCGATCAGCAGCCCGGAGAGGTAGTCGCGCACCTGCACCGCCGGGAGTGAGCCCACCAGCACGCGGGAGCGTGCCTCGAAGACCAGGCTGAGCACCCCCTGGGGTGCGTGCTGGAGACCGAGCCGGGCTCCGCCGTCGAAAGCCTCCCGATCCTCCTGCCCGGGTGGCGCGGCCACCTGCGCGATCGTGCCGTGGGCGAGCAGCAGGGCATACAGCTCGCCGGTCATCGCAGTGTGGAAGTCGGTCAGCCGGCCCTGTGCCGGTGCGGCCCACTTGGAGTGCGTTCCGGGCAGCACCACCGGATCGGCGTCCAGCCCGGCGAGCACGGCACCGAGCAGCTGGGTCTCCTCACCGCGCATCACCCCGGTCGCCGTGCGCACCCCGGGAAGTAGGTGCACCGGCCCGTTCGGTCCGGGCACAGTGACCACCGGGGCACGGGTGGCCAGAGTGGTCAGGTCCACCGGGGCCTCGCGATAGCCGGCGTCCTGCCAGCCGCGCGCACTACCCACCATCCCGCAGGCCAGCACCGGGGGAGCACCAGCCAGCCAGTCCCCGGCCACCGTGGTGAGGGCTTCGGGGTAGGCGGTCGGGTCGGTGCCCACGGACAGGATGCCGAGCGGCGCGCTGCGTGCATCCAGCAGCCGACCGGCCGAGTCCAGGGCGTAGGCCCGGCACGAGCTCGTGCCCCAGTCGAGTGCCACCAGGGCCACAGAGTCGTCCACGGTCACAGCCTACGGGTCCCCACCTTGGCGAGCTGCGGACCGGGCCACTACTCCTCGGCGATCGCCTCGTTCGCCGCCTGCTGGGCCTGGGCCAGGGCCTCCTCGACCGGGAGGGTGCCGGCAAACATCTGCTCGAAGTACGGTGCCATCGCGTTCGCCCCGGCGTTCGCTCGCGGGCCCAGCGGCGCGGCAGCGGTGTCCCGCTCCGCGGCGGCGATGAACTCCGAGGTGTCCACCCCCTGCTCCGCCCAGTAGTCGGTGAACGAGCTCTGCGCGTCCACAGCGGCCGGGAACGCGGCGCCGGTGGCTCCGAGCGGTGCCTGACCCTCGGCGCTGCCCAGCCAGCGCAGCACCTCCACGGTGGCCTCCGGGTGCTCGGTGGCCGCATTACCGACGGCGGCCACTCCGTGCACGACACCCACGCGTCCCTCGGGTCCCTCGACCATCGGCGCGATCGCCCACTCGAACTCGGCGTCGGCCATCGCGGGCAGCGAGTACTGGCCGGACTGGAACAGCGCCATCTTGCCCTGCACGAACAGCTGCCGGGAGAGGTCGCCGTTCTGGTTCGTCTCCGCCGCCGACGGGCTCACATGGTGGGTGTTGATCAGGTCCACCAGATACTGGAACGCCGCCACCCCCTCGGGAGAGTCGAAGGCGTACTCGTCACCGTCCTGGTACTGCCCGCCGTTGGAGGCGAGGAAGTCGATGTAGATCGCCTGCAGGTCGTTCTGCGCGTTGAAGCCGTAGGTCTCGATACTGTCCGGGTCGAAACCGTCCTCGGCCGCGGTCACTCCGTTGGCGTCCACGGTGAGCTCCTGTACGGCCGGCAGGAACGTGTCGCCGTCACCGCTGGGGTCCCAGCGCAGGCTGGCCGGGTCGACGCCGGCGTCCTCGAGCAGGCCCACGTTGTAGAACAGCGCGATCGAGTCGGTGAGCTGCGGCACGCCCCACAGGGAGTCGTCCCGGGTGTAGAGGTCGACGACGGACTGGGTCCACTCGTCGTGGTCGTCGCCGATCTCCTCGGAGATGTTCAGCAGGTTGCCGTTGTCCACGTACAGGCCGAAGTTGGAGGTGTTCGTCCAGAAGATGTCCGCCATCGTGCCCGAGCCCACGTCCTGCGGCAGCCGGTCCCAGTAGTTCGCCCACGGCACGGTCTCGATCTCCACGTCGATCTCGGAGTTCTGCTCCTCGAACGCCGCGAAGCTCTCCTCGTAGGCAGCAGCGGCGTTCTCGTCCCAGAGCCGGAAGGTGACCGTGGTGGTGCCCGCGCTGTCCTCGCCGTCGTCGGAGCTCCCCGGTGAACAGGCGGTCAGGACCAGAGTGGAGGCCCCGAGCAGGGCGGCACCGGTGACAAGCGTAGATCTGCGAATCGTCATTGCTCTCTCTCCCAGAAGGCGGCGTACTGCTGTGCACGCTGAGGGAACCGTAGCGCTGCCCGGAGCTCGAGCTCCGATGCGGCGCCGATCCGGACCGAATCGTGACCTTCTGCGGACGACATGCGGGCTGCTGTTCCGCACCCAGGCGTCACGCTGACGGCGATGATGACGCCAAATGACGCCGTCGTGACATCGAATCTCTTGACAATGATGTCGCAGTGATGTCACCATGACGTCATGGACCTGAACCCGTACCTCAGCTCCCTGCGTCAAGCGCTCGCCACTGCCGCGGGCACCTCCTCCGCAGACGTTCAGGAAGCGGCGGACCGGCTCGCGCAGTCACTGGAGCCGGCGCTGCGGCTGACCCTGATGGAGCTGGCCTCCGACGTGGCCGCCGATGTCACCTCCCGACTGGACGGCGCAGTGGTGGAGGTGCGGCTCCGCGGAGGTCTGGCCGAACTCGTGGTCGACCAGCAGGTTCCCACTGAACAGTTCGCCCCTCCGACACCGCCGGAGCCGCCGACCCCGCCACTGCCGCCCGAGCCCGAGGACGCCTCCCACACCCGCGTGACGTTGCGGCTGCCGGAGTCGGTCAAGGCTCGCGTTGACGAGGCTGCCGCCAGCGACGGCGTCTCCATCAACTCCTGGCTCGTCCGAGCCGTCCAGAAAGCCCTCACCACCCCCGGCAGCGCCTCCGCTGGGGCGAACCCCACGAGGTCCGGCCGACGAATGACCGGCTGGGTCCGCTGAAAGGAAGCTCTCATGTTCGACAACGTTTTCGACGCTATTGCCGCACAGCGCATGGGTGGTCCGCTGGATGAGCCCACCAAGCAGTCCCGCCGCCGGCCGGGCACCGTCAACCCCTATGTGCCGCGCCGCCAGCGGCGGAACCCGGAGCTGTGAGCGATGCGCCAGTACGATTTTCCCGCCCCCGGCCCCATTCGGGCGCGGATCCGGGTCCGGTCGGCCGATGTGACCATCACCGCCACCGAGACCCACGAGGTGTCGGTCCAGCTGATCGGCGACGATGACCTCGCCGAGCGGGCGCACGTGGACCTGAGCGCCGACGTGCTCGAGATCGACGTTCCGCAGGGGCGCACCGGAATCTTCTGGGTCGGCGGCAGGCTGCGGATCGAGGTGGTCGTCCCGATCGGTTCGAGCGTGCTGGCCAAGTCCGGTAGCGGCGACTTGCGTACCGCCGGTGGGCTGGCCGAGGTCGAGCTGCGCAGCGGCTCCGGAGATCTGCACGTGAGCAGCGCGGACCGCGCGAGCGTGAACAGCGGGTCTGGTGACTCCCGGGTGGACCGGGCCTCAACGGTTGAGGCCTCCGCCGGCTCCGGCGACGTCGCGATCGGCACGGCGGAGGACGTCGACGTACGCACCGGCTCCGGCGACATCCTGGTGGAGCACGCTGCGCGGCTGCGCGGCACCACCGGCTCCGGCGACCTGCGCATCGGTGAGACGAGCGTGGCGACGCTGCGCAGCGGGTCGGGGTCGATCCAGGTGAAGCTGGTGCGCTCCGGCGAGATCGGCGCCTCCAGCGCCTCCGGTGGGGTGACGGTCGGCGTGGCCGACGGCACCCCCACCCTGCTCGACTGCCAGGCCGTCTCCGGCCGGGTGCGCACCGAGCTCGAACCCAGCGGGGAACCGGCTGAGGGCGAGGACGCGGTGGTGCTCCGGCTGCGGGCCACCAGCGGCAACATCACCGTGCTGCGGGCCTGAGGCGAGCGCACCTGGCCCGCGCTCGCGGTATCAGTGCGCAACGGAATCTGGAACGGCGCTTCCAGTCCGGCTCGGCGCAGCTGGTCGGGGTGGACCGGATCCGCTAGCGTCAGCGTGATGACTGTGCCGTCGTTCCGCCTGATCAAACACGCGCACGCCTGTGTGGAGCTGCAGCGAGACCAGCAGCGGATCCTCGTCGATCCGGGCGAACTGGGCGAGGCGCCGGAGTTGGCCGGCTGCACGGCTGTGCTCGTCTCGCACGGACACTTCGACCACGCCGGCCGGGACCTGCTCGAGCGGGCCGTCGCTGCCGGGGTGCCGGTCTTCGGGCCGTCCGATCTGGCTGCGGTGGTCAGTTCGCACACCCTGGCGACTGGGCTGACGGTGCTCGCCCCGGGTGACCGCCGCAGGATCGGCGGCTTCGAGGTGGAGGTGGTCGGTGGCCGGCACGCACCGGTGCATCCGGAGCGCCCGGGACCGGAGAACCTGGGTTTCCTGATCGACGGCCGCGTGCTGATCAGCGGCGACGAGCATCCGG
>DXBY01000250.1 GCA_019116305.1 Candidatus Ruania gallistercoris
GACGAAGATCGCGTACGGGATCGCCCGGCCATCCACCTGCACATCGCCGACCAGCGCGCCGATACCGACCCCCATCGCGAACAGGTAGAACACCGGCTCGAAGAACCCGGAGACGAACGTGCGCCAGTAGGAGCGCGCGGCCCGCAGGTTCCGCTCGACAAGCGCGGCGGAGGACCCGAACGCGATCGGGAACGGGAGCGGCCTACGCCGGGTGGGGATCGCCGTCGCCATCTCAGACCACCATCCGACGCCGCAGCCGGCGCACCCCGAACAGGTACCCGGCCACCGCCCAGACGAGCAGGTAGGCCACGTGCAGGGCCGCCGGCCAGGCCGCCACCGGCAGCGGCGCCGGGACACCCAGGCCGACGGCGCGGGTGAGCGTGATGGCATGGGTGAGCGGACTGGCCCAGGCGAGCCCCTCCAGCACTGCGGGCAGCTGGCTGATCGGGAAGAACGTGCCGGAGAACAGGAACAGGGGCATGATCACGAACCGGTTCAGCATGTTGAAGCCCTCGTCGCTGGCGGTGCCGACGGTGTAGGCGTACACCGGCAGGCCGAAGGCGAGCCCGCCGAGCACTGCGATCGGCACGGTGAGCAGGGCGGCCGGCCCGGTCATCGCCCCGATCGCCAACGCCACGACCGCGAAGGCTGTCGAGACCATCAGCAGCCGCAGTGCCAGGTAGGCCAGGTGCCCCCGGACCAGATCGACCACCTGCAGCGGGCTGGCGAGCATCGCGTGGTAGGTGCGCTGCCACTTGATCGCGCCGAACACGCTGTAGGTGGTCTCGGCGACGGCGGTCATCATCGTCTGCGCGGCGATCAGCCCGGTGGCCACGAAGCCCACATAGGCCACCCCCGGCACGGCGGTGCGGCCGGGTGAGTCGATGATCGCGCCCAGCCCGTAGCCCATCCCGGCCAGGTACAGCAGCGGCACCAGGAGCGAGGAGGCCACGGTGGACTTCCAGATCCGCCGGTAGACGGTCAGCCAGTAGCCGGTCACCGAACGCCAACCACCGCCGACGGCGGAGCTCGCCCGGGTGCTGCGCGCACCCGGGTGGGTGGTCCCCGGGGCGCTCACGGGTGCCTCATTCGATCAGGCTCCGTCCGGTCAGGCGCAGGAAGACGTCCTCCAGGGAGGAGCGGCGCACCAGGGTGGACTGTGGGTGCACGCCGCGAGCGGTGAGCGCATCCAGGGCCGCATCGCCGTCGTGGGTGTACAGCAGCAGCCGGTCGGCGAGCACCTCGACCCGGTCGGCCATCCCCTCGGTCTCGGCGGCCTTCTCGGCGTGGTCAGGCACGTCGAAGCGGACCTCGAGCACCTCCCGGGAGGCGTGCTGGCGGATCAGCTCCCGGGGCGATCCGTGCGCGACGATCCGGCCCTGGTCCATCACCACCAGCCGGTCGCAGAGCTGTTCGGCCTCGTCCATGTAGTGCGTGGTGAGCACCAACGTGACGCCCTCACGCTTCAGTCGGAACAGCCGGTCCCAGAGAACGTGCCGGGCCTGCGGATCCAGTCCGGTGGTCGGCTCGTCCAAGAGCAGGATGCTCGGCTCGTTGATCAGCGCACGGGCGATGGTCAACCGGCGTTTCATCCCGCCGGAGAGCGTCTCGACCTTGGCGCCGGCCTTCTCGGTGAGCTGGGCGAACTCCAACAGCGGCCTGGTGCGACGGCGGACCTCCGCACGGCTGATGCCGAAGTAGCGGCCGAAGACGGCGAGGTTCTGCGCAACGGAGAGCTCCTCGTCGAGGGCATCCTGCTGCGGCACCACCCCGAGGCGCGCCTTGATCGCCGCCGCATCGGCGTCCGGGTCCATCCCCAGGACGCGCAAAGTGCCATCGCCCACCGGTGAGGTACACCCGATCATCCGCATCGTGGAAGTCTTACCGGCACCGTTCGGGCCGAGGAAGCCGAAGGACTCCCCTGCGTCGATCTGCAGGTCGATGCCGTCCACGGCCACGAAGTCCCCGAAGGTCTTGCGCAGCCCGGCTGCCTCGATCAACACCATGCTAGCAATCTAACATGGTCGAGCTGGCCGACCACTCCCGGCACCGGCTACTTCTTCGCACGATGGACCCGGCGATGCCGCCAGCGCACCTCCTCGCCGAGCTCGTTCACCGTGCAGATCGCATCCCAGACCACGCCGGGTGGCGTGCCCTCCGCCAGTGCCTGGTTCGCCGTCCGGCTACCCAGCGGGGCGAGCACCATGTCCTCCGCGAGTGAGGAGGCGTAGGCACCGAAGGTGTCACGCATCGCCTGCTGGAACTCCGAGTGCTTCACGTCGACAGCCTAATCGCCGCGCCCGACACTGCGCGCCCACCCCTGGAGGTGCCACTCGTCGTCGCCTCCCGGCGTCCAGAGCAACAACCAGTGGCACCTACTGGCGGCGGGCGGCCGGGTGGGTGTCAGTGGCAGGCGGCACAATGGCGCAGTGGCCTCGACACCGGAACCCGACGCGACACTCGGTGCGTTCAGCGCGCCCACGCGGTCCTGGTTCACCGGTGCGTTCGCTGCGCCGACGCCGGCTCAGGTCGGTGCCTGGGAGTCGATCGCCTCCGGGGAGCACACCCTCGTGGTCGCGCCGACCGGCTCGGGCAAGACGCTCGCGGCGTTCCTCTGGGCGTTGGACCAGCTGCTCACCGGTGAGGAGCCGACGGAGCGCTCCCGCCGCTGCCGCGTGCTGTACATCTCCCCGCTGAAGGCCCTCGCAGCAGATGTGCAGCGCAACCTGCGCTCCCCGCTGGTAGGAGTGACCCGGGCGGCCGAGGAGACCGGCACCCCGGTGCGCGAGGTCACCGTGGGGGTGCGGACCGGGGACACTCCCGCCGGAGAGCGGCGCCGGTTCGCCACTCATCCGCCGGACATCATGATCACCACCCCGGAGTCGCTGTTCCTGATTCTCACCTCCGGTGCCCGAGAGGGGCTACGGGGAGTGCAGCAGGTGATCGTCGACGAGGTGCACGCCCTCGCCGGGACCAAGCGCGGCGCACACCTGGCGCTCTCCTTGGAGCGGCTGGACGCCCTCCTGGATCGGCCGGCCCAGCGGATCGGGCTGTCCGCCACTGTGCGCCCGCCGGAGTCGGTGGCCCGCTATCTGGCTGGAGAGCTCAGCGCTGCTGAGCACGCGACGCCGGCGGCCGGTACCCGCACGACCCGGATCGTCCAACCTGAGGGCACCCGGCCGGGCCACCGGCAGCTCCGGATCGACGTGGCGGTGCCGGTGCCCGATCTCAGCGACATCGCGGCCGCCGCACCGGCCCAGGCCACGGCACCACCGGAGAACGGCGCAGCCTCGATCTGGTCGCATGTGACCGAGCGGGTGGTCGAGGAGATCACCAGCCACTCCGCCACGATCGTGTTCGCGAACTCCCGCCGTGGGGCCGAACGGCTGGCGGCGCGGATCAACGAAGCACACGCGCGGCGGCAGGGGCTGGGCTCCGATCTGGACGCCGGCTCCGCCTGGGCGGCCGAGGTTCCCGCCCAGTCCGGCACCGCACTGGGGCTCACGGACGAGACCGGGCCGGCGGAGATCATCGCCCGCCCGCACCACGGATCGATGAGCCGGGACGAACGCACCGCCACCGAGACCGCACTGAAGAACGGCACACTGCCGGCCGTGGTGGCCACCTCCTCGCTGGAGCTGGGCATCGACATGGGCGCCGTGGACCTGGTGATCCAGGTGGGCTCCCCGCCGTCGGTGGCGAGCGCGCTGCAACGGATCGGCCGCGCCGGGCACCAGGTGGGGGCACTCTCCCACGGGCTGGTGCTGCCCACCCACCGCGGTGATCTGCTCGCGGCCGCCACCACCTCCGCCCGCGCCCGCACCGGGCACATCGAGGCGACCCGCACCCCCACCAACCCCCTGGACGTGCTGGCGCAGCAGATCGTGGCGATGTGCGCCGTCGACGACTGGACGGTGACGGACCTGGCTGCGCTGGTGCGCCGCGCCACCCCGTTCGCCACGCTCACCGACCGGGTGCTCACCGCCGTTCTGGACATGCTCTCCGG
>DXBY01000251.1 GCA_019116305.1 Candidatus Ruania gallistercoris
CGCGTCGCCCACTTCACCCAGGTGCTCGACGTGGCCCACCCGGACGAGAACACCCGGGTGTATGCCGTGCGCGGGGTGTTGTTCTTCGCCTCGAGCAACGATCTGGTGTACCAGTTCGACTACGTGGGGGATCCGGAGAACGTGATCATCGACCTGACCGAGTCGCAGATCTTCGACTCTTCGACAGTGGCGGCGCTGGACGCGATCACGCTGAAGTACCACCAGAAGGGCAAGAACGTCGAGATCATCGGGCTGAACGAGCCGAGCCTGGCCTGGCACAGCCGGTTGACGGGACGACTCGGTGGCGGCCACTGACCGCGGTGACGGGCGGGGAGAAGGTCCCTGCGCCGTCACCGGCGACAATGGCGAGATGCCGGATCAGGACGGGTCCGAGGCCCTGATGCACATCGGGGTGGTGGCCGAACGCACCGAACTGTCGATCCGCACGCTGCGGCACTACGACGAGGTCGGCCTGGTGCCGCCGTCGGCGCGCAGTGAGGGCGGGTTCCGGCTCTACACCGAGGCCGACGTGGACCGGCTGCGCACGATCCGGCGGATGAAGCCACTGGGATTCTCCCTGGAGGAGATGCGCCAGCTGTTGGCGGCGATCAGCGTGCTGCGCGCCGCCGAAAGGTCCGATGCGGATCTGAAAGCCGCCGAGGACGTGCTGGCCACCTGCGGCAACCGGGTGCGGCAGAGCAGCGAGCGGTTGCGCCGCCACCTTGCCTACGCCGAGGAGCTGACTGCGCTGTTGGACGAGATCTCCGGCCGGGCGCCGTCCAACGGCGGTGCCGACTCCTAGGCGGAGCGCCCCTCGAGCCATTTGCGCAGCGGGCGGTGCACGGGTCGTTCCACGAACCGGTGGATCACCCAGGCCAGTGCCAGTCCGGTGGCCACGGCGGCGGACAGCGCCACCCATTTGCCGACGCTCGGGTAGAGCACCTCGATCACTGCCCAGCCGAAGTACTCGTGGATCAGGTACAGCGGGTAGGTCAGTGCGCCGAGAGTGGTCAGCACCCGCCAGTCCAGGTCCCGCACCGCTGGGACCAGGGCGACCACGGCCACAGCGGCGATCACTGCCAGCACTGTCAGGGCCAGCACCAGCGGTGAGGTCGGCTCGCCGCCGGCGATCGCATCGATCGCCTTGGTCTTGTGCGTGACTGCGATCAGCACCGCCTGAGCGGCGTTCAGGGCCACGATCGCCCAGCGGCCCCAGGTGTGCCCCTCGGAGTAGATCACGTACAGCGCCATCCCGGCGCCGAACGTCACTGCCCAGCTCAGGATGGTGAACGTCTCGTCCGATCCCGGCAGGAACATCACCATCGCGGTGCAGATCGCCGGGAGCACGGTCGCCGCCGCCAGCACCCGCCGGCGGGTGATCCCGATGAACGCGAAGATGAGTATCACCAGGTAGAACTGCATCTCCACCCAGAGGGTCCAGTACACCCCGTCCACGTGCTTGATCTCGAACGGCTCGTGGAACATCGTCAGGTTCGCCAGCAATTCGGTGGGTGACCGGTTCTCGAACGAGGGCCACAGCCAGCGCAGGGTGGCAGTAGCCAGCACCGCCACCCAGAACGCCGGGTAGAGCCGGCTGATCCGGGAGGCCACGAACTGCCGCGGAGTACGTCCCCACACCGACATCAGGATCACGAACCCGCTGATCGTGAAGAACAGGTGCACTCCGGCGTAGCCGTACTTGACCGCGTGCGAGAACGCGCCGAACAGCTCGTGTGGCAGCACCTCGCCCCACCGGCCGTGGTCCCGGGTGGCGAAGTGGAACACCACGATCGCCAGCGCCGCTGCCAGCCGCAGTGAATCCATCGCCCGCAGGCGCGCGCCGGTCCGCTGGGCGGGCGCCGCCTGGGGAACCGGCGTCGCTACAGTCGGGTTGGTCATCGTTATCAAAACGTAACCTAACCGGCTGAAGGTCTCCTGATCAGCCGCTGTGACGTGTGCGACATCCGGCTCAGGGCCACTCCGCTGAGCAGCTCTTCGACCTCTCGCTGAGCATCGACGCGCACCTGGGCTCGATGAGCGACTCCAGCGAAGAGGCTGTCGGGGGAGTGACCAGCGGACAGATCGGGCTCGGCGAGCAGGTCACCTGGCGAGCCCGCCACTTCGGGATCTGGTTCACGATGACCTCCCGGATCGTCGACCTCGACCGCCCGCACCGGTTCGTCGATCAACAGGTGAAAGGTCCGTTCCGCTCGTTCGTGCACGAGCACACCTTCACCCCCTGCCCGGCCGGCTCCGTGATGGTTGACACCATCACGCTCGCCGCGCCGGTCTTCGGCCGCGCGGCAGAGGCCCCGCTGCTCGTTCCCTATCTCCGGCGCCTGATCCGGATGCGCAACGAGTACCTGATCGCCGTTCTGGACGGGCGCGCCAGCTGAGGGTGGATGAGCCGGTCAGGTGAGAATGGGTCGATGACCGAGGAGGCTCGCTCGCGCGGTGCAGCTCCCGGCTGGCGCCGGGGGGTAGCCCCGCTGCGCAGCCGAACCACACTGCGGGCCGGCGTGTTCCTGCTGATCGGCGGGGTGGTCGCGGGTGCCTATGTGCTGCTGGCCGGTGGGTTCGTGCAGCTGCTGGTCTCAGCGCCGACCTCCCCCGCCGTGGTGGTCGTGCTCGCCGTGCTGTCCGCGATCCTGCTGTCCCTGCCCCCGTTCCTGGCACCGGTGCGGGCGCTGGAGATCGCCGCGGTGCGCACCTTCCTGGACGTGGACCTGCCCGTTCCGCCTGCGGACCGGAGCCCGGCGCCGACCACCCGGTGGCGGGCTGCGGCCTGGTACGGCCTGCACCTGGCCCTCGGTGGGGTGCTGGTCACGGTGTTGCTCCTGGCGCTCCCGATGGCCACCCAGCTGGCCGTGTCCGCGCTCGGCCTGGACCCGGTGATCGCCGCCGAGTGGGCGCTGTGGGCCATGCTCCCGCGCTGGGTTGCGCTCGCCCTGCTCGTCGTGGCGGCGCTGGTGCTGCTGGTCGCGATCCCGTACCTGATCGCTGCCGAGCGGGTGCTGCTGAGGCAGGCGGCGGCGCCGTTGCTGGGCCCGGACCAGTCCGAGCGGATCGCTGAGCTGGAGGCCGAGGCCGACCAGGCGGCCGAGCGTGGCCGGGTGGCCCGAGAGCTGCACGACTCGGTGGGGCACGCGCTGACGGTCACCACCCTGCAGGCGGCGGCGGCCGCGCGGCTGCTGGAGGCCGACCCGCCCGCTGCCCGCGCGGCGCTGACCGCGATCGAGGAGACCGGTCGCTCCGCGATGGCCGACCTGGACCATGTGCTCGGCCTGCTGCGCACCGAGAGCGACGAGGGGCCGGCGGGTCGGCGCGTACCGGTCCCCACTCTCGCTGCCCTCGAGGACCTGCTCGACGACGCTCGTCAGGCGGGGGCGCACGTCACCAGCGCGGAGATGCTCGGGGCAGGCGAGCTGGCGGCCTTGCCGCGTGCCACCTCCCAGGAGGCCTACCGGGTGGTGCAGGAGGCGCTGACCAACGCGATGCGGCACGCTCCCGCGCAGCAGGTCACGATCACCGTCCGGGTAGCGGCCGGTGACGACGCAGCATCGGTGTGGAGCGAGGGGCACCTGGCGGTGACGGTGCGCAACCCGCTCGGCACTGCGGCGGGCCCGGGAACAGGTCGAGGCGGGCGTGGTCTGGTGGGGATGGCCGAGCGCGTCCGCCTGCTCCGTGGTGATCTTGGTGCCGGGCCGGGCATGGGGCCGGACGCCGGCAGTTGGGTCGTGCGGGCGCGGTTCCCCCTGGCAGACTCCTCCGGGTGAGCGCCGCACCGATCCGGGTCCTGCTGGTGGACGACGAGCCGCTGGTGCGGGCGGGGCTGCGCGCCATCCTGGCGGCAGAACCCGATGTCGAGGTGGTCGGTGAGGCCGAGGACGGTGTCGGCCTGCCCGCCCTGGTGGGCTCGACGGGGGCCGATGTGGTGCTGATGGACGTGCGGATGCCCCGGGTGGACGGCATCGCGGCGACGACGGCGCTGCTCGCCCGCGAGCCCGCGGTGCGGGTGCTGGTGGTGACCACGTTCGAGAACGACGACTACGTCCTGGACGCGTTGCGCGCCGGTGCCCACGGCTTCCTGCTCAAACGGGCCCGGCCTCAGGAGGTGGTGCACGCGGTCCGCCTGGTCGCCCGCGGGGACTCGTTGCTCTATCCCGATGCCGTGCGGCGGCTGGCCACGGCGCGGCCGCCGGCCGGGGACGAGCTCCGTTCGGTCGGGCTGAGCGAGCGAGAGGGTGAGGTTCTCCGGCTGGTGGCGGCCGGGTTGTCGAACGCGGAGATCGCGGGGCAGCTCTACCTCGGGGTGGAGACCGTGCGCACGCACGTGGGCCGGGTGCTCGGCAAGCTCGGCGTACGGGACCGGACCCAAGCGGTGGTGCGGGCGTACGAGTCCGGGTTCGTGCGGGCCGGCTGACTCCTCGCCTGTGCGGACCACCGGTGATGCTGCCCTGCGCGCGCGGCCCCGCCGCCCGCGCAGCTGCGCCGGCATCCACCTGCACCGCTTCGCAGACTCTGGCCGAAAATGACGCTACTAGTAGCCACTTTTATAGCCAAAGTGCTAGCGTGGGTGTTATGGACACCATGAACGTGAGCGAGGCGAAGGACAGGCTCTCCCAGCTCGTCGAGTCGGTGGAGTCCACCCATGCGGCGATTACCATCACCCGACACGGCAAGGCCGCCGCGGTTCTCGTCTCGGCCGATGACCTCCAGCAGTTGACCGACACCGTCGAATGGCAGAATGACCCGCTGACCGCACCTGAGGTCGCCGAGGCCGAGGCGGACATCACCGCAGGGCGCACGATGAGCGTCGAGGATGCTCGCACGGCGCTGCGACGCGGTCGCCGATGACTGATGATCCCTACGACGTACAGCTCACGGCCCCTGCTCTCCGTGCGCTCGGCCGCATCCCCGAGAAGCTCGCCGACGCGGTCCTTGCGCTCTGCGCCGGCCCGTTGGCCGAGAATCCGCTCCGGGTCACGAAACCGCTGACTGGCCAGCTCAGCAAGTACCGCAGCGCCTATGTCGGGATCGCGTACCGCATGCTGGTGCGCGTCGACCATGACCGGCGCATCGTCTATGTCGTGCGTGTCGCCCATCGCGCCGACGCATACCGACCGCTGTAGTCCGAGACGGCCCACCTGCACCGCTGCTCGGGCGCGATGGCACGCAGGATGCCTGCTCACTCTCGACCTCTGCCCAGTACATCACCCGCGCAGGGGATGCCGATCGTCACCGCAGGGGATCCCCCGCCCGGTGGTCCGGCAGCAGGCTCGGGGCCATGGATACCTCGACATCGGCACTGCCTCCACCCGCACACCGCCCCGACCACCCGCCCCGGCCCGGGCCAGGTGTACCCGGCCGGGTGATTCCCGGCGCAGCAGCCCTCGTCTGGCTGCTCAGCGCCGGGGCCGCCCTCGTGGTCACCCTCACCGGGCACACGCTCCCGGTCGGGGACCGCGGCGGCGACTGGCACGGTATGTGGTCGCACCTGCCCGCAGCCACGCTCACGCCGTGGGCAGCCGCACTCGCCGTGGCCGGTGCGATGCTCGCCCTCTGGACCTGGCTGGGTGCGCGGACCGCCCGGGTGCCCCGTGCCGCCCGGGTGGCGACCGCCGTCGGCTCGGGTGGAATCCTGCTCGGCGCGGTGACGTTCGTGGACCTGTCCATCCTCGCCCAGCTCGGCTACCTACCCCTGACCCTGATCACGGCACCGTTCGATGCGACCGTGCGCGAGGCCTTCGTCGATTCGATCACCGCCGGCAGCGCCCTGCAGGTGGCGGTCCTGGCCGCCACCGCACTGCTGGGCGCCGCGCTGGTGCGGTTCCTGCGCCGCACCGGCGGTGCCTGTGCTTCCTGCGGACGCCGGCACGACGGCCGCGACCCGGGGTGGACCACCCCGACGGCCGCGGCGCGCTGGGGCACTGTCCTCGCCTGGATCGCCGCCGTGATTCCGGTGGCCTATGCCGCCACCAGGATCGCCTGGGTGCTGGGCGTCCCGCTCGGGGTGCCCCCGGAGTTCATCACCGAGCTGTCCGGTGGCAACGGCTGGGTGGCCTCGCTCGGCCTCGGCGGGGCAGCGACGCTGGGCGGCGTGCTCACCATCGGCCTGACCCGGCCCTGGGGCGAGGTCTTCCCCCGGTGGACCCTCTGGCTGCGCGGCCGCCGGGTGCCGGTTCCGTTCGCCGTGGTGCCGGCCTCGATCGTCGCCGGCGCGATCCTGCCCGCGAGCCTGTCCCTCATCTCCACCGGAGTGCGGACCGGCGCGCTGGCGCGGGCGTTCGAACCCGACGGCTGGGGCGCCATTGCCCCGGAGCTGCTCTGGCCGGTGTGGTCGGTCACCCTCGCCGGGGCCACCTACGCCTACTGGCTGCGCCGCCGGGGACGGTGCCGCAGCTGCGGGCGGGGCTGACCGGCCGGCAGGGCCGGCCACACCCCCTGGGCGGCCGGCCCTGCGCCGTGGGATCAGCGATCGCTCAGACCAGCGAGACCCGCCGGTTCCAGGAGCGCACGCTCCAGACCAGGCAGACCACGGTGACCAGCAGCAGAGCCGGCAGGAACCCGACCGGCATCACCTCCGCGGAGGTGTTCACCCCCGCGGTCATCTCCTCGAACAGCTGGAACCGGACGAAACCGAGCTGGTCGCCGGTCATCCCCACTGCCACCGGGATGGCGGCGAAGGATCCGAACGTGACCACCTGGGTGGCCACGTACAACCCCAACCAGACCACCACCGGACCGGCCACCCCCATCCGGTTCAACGGTGCCTGGCTGCCGATCGAGGCGGCGAAGAAGTAGTGCGTCGGCCAGATCAGGATCATCAGCGCCATCGCGGCGAGCGCCGCCACCACACCCCAGGTGCCCGTGACCTCGTTCAGCGTGGCCCAGCCCTCCTGCAGCGTGGTCAGCACCGAGCCCGGCTCCGCACCGATGCCCCGGGTCACCAGTGGCGCGGCCGCGAGCACCATGGCGACACTCAGGCCGGCGCCGACCAGGGAGACCATCCAGGCCCAGATCGTCTTCGCCCAGAAGATCGTCGAGCCTCGCACCGGCAGAGTCTGGGTGAGGTAACCGGTGCGGCCATAGCTGGACCGCCAGTACGCCACAGCCAGCGCGAGCTGGGCAGCGGGCACCAAGCCGAGGACGGCCGCCAGGGCGACCACCAGGCCCACGGAGGCGAGCACCGGTACGCCGGTCGCCGCCAACAGCGTGCCGGCGAGGGCGAGCAGGAACGCGGCACCGGCCACCACGGCCAGCATGCCCTTGGTGCGGAGGAACTCGTGCTTGAGCAGCATGATCATGAGCGGTACACCTTTCGGAAGATCTGCTCGAGGCTCGCGCCGTGCTCGGCACGCAGGTCATCAACCTCGCCGGTGAGCAGAACCCGGCCGTGGCGCATCATCACCACCGAGTCCAGGGTGGTCTCGAGGTCGTGCACCAGGTGGGTGGCGATGAGCAGCAGAGAGTCGGGCTCCAGGTTGCGCAGGATGCCGTCCAGGATCCCTTCCCGGGCGGCCGGGTCGACGCCGGAGATCGGCTCGTCGAGGAGGAAGATCCGGGCATCGCGGGCCATCGCCAGGGCGATCTGCACCTTCTCCCGCATCCCCTTGGACATCTCCTTCAGCCGCATCGACTGGTCCAGACCGAAGAAGTCGATCAGGTCGCTGGCCTTGGCGCGGTTGAAGTCGGCGTAGAAGTCCTCGAACAGCTGCAGGCAGTAGGTCACCCGGGCGCTGTCCGGCAACGAGCTCTGGTCCGGCAGGTAGCTCACCAGAGCCTTGGACTCGGGTCCGGGCCGGTGCCCGGCCAGGCGGACCTCGCCGGTGTGGTCCGCGTAGACCCCGGCGAGCACTTTCAGCAGCGTGGACTTGCCGCAGCCGTTCTCGCCGAGCAGGCCGATGATCTGGCCGGCCGGCAGCTCGAGGTCGAGGGCGTCCAGTGCCCTCTGGTGGCCGTAGCGGACGGTCAGGCCTCGGACGCTGATCAAGGCGGTGTCATCGGACATCGTCGGTGACTCCTCCGGCCAGGTGGTCGTGGTGGTCGTCATGGCTCCATCTCTCGTCGATCAGTCGTCGTGCCTGGTCCGGTCGCATCCCCAGGCCGCGAGCCCGGCGGACGAAGTCGTCCGCGGCCCCTTGAGCGAGCTCGCTGCGGAGGGTGTCGATCCGGTCGGAGTCCGCGGTCACGAACCGGCCGGCAGTGCGTTCGGAGCGGCACAGCTGCTGCCGTTCCAGCTCGGCCAGTGCGCGCTGGGTGGTGTTCGGGTTGACCCCGAGCTCACCCGCGAGCTCGCGCACCCCGGCGATCCGGCTGCCCGCCGGCCACTCGCCGGTGACGATCCGCCGGGAGAACTCGGCCACGAGCTGTCCCCAGATGGGGGAGCTGGTGTCGAACTCCATGCACTCTCCTGTGTTGCTGTATTAAGTGCTTAGTACAGTGACACAGCCTGTTGGTGCTGTCAACCCCTGCCGCCCGTGCCCCGTCCGTGGACGCTGCCTTGTGCTGCAGTACCGAACGCGCTCCCGCCCCGGCGCGGCCTCGCGCGGGAAGCCAGGGGCGCTTTCCTGCCGCCGGGTGGGGTCGAGTGCAGA
Organism: Candidatus Ruania gallistercoris; assembly: GCA_019116305.1. GTDB lineage: Bacteria > Actinomycetota > Actinomycetes > Actinomycetales > Beutenbergiaceae > Ruania > Ruania gallistercoris. The sequence continues at coordinate 8,598 of DXBY01000251.1, forward strand.
TGAGAAGGCTCTCATCATCTGTTCATAGCGCCCTCATCACACCGCGCCAGGCTCGTCCGCACGGTGAACGTGAATTGACGCGTCACTGAACACGAACCGACACGCGATGCCAGACGGAGGTGCTTTGTGCAGCAGGGAGGGAAGGACGTACGGCGACGCCGGATTGCGCTGTACTCCCACGACACCCAGGGGCTGGGTCACATCCGCAGGAACATCGCGATCGCGTCGGCGCTGGTGGCGGCCGCACCGCAGACCGACGTGCTGCTGCTGACCGGTGCCCCGGAGGCGACCTCACTACCGCTGCCGGAGAACACCGAGGTCGTCACCATGCCCACCCTGCATAAGGACGTCTCCGGCCGCTACCGGCCCCGGACCCTGGGTCTCCCGCTGGCGGCGGTGCTGGAGATCCGCGGACAGATCGTGGCGGCGGCACTGGCCGCCTTCCAGCCGGACCTGTTCGTGGTGGACAAGGCAGTCCGTGGGGTGCACGGCGAGCTGGACACCGCGTTGCGCGCGCTGCGTGGCATGGATACCAAGGTGGTGCTCGGCGTACGGGACGTGCTCGACTCCCCGGAAGTGACCGTGCGGGAGTGGGCGGACGCCCACACCACCGAGGCGGTCCGCGACTACTACGACGGCGTCTGGGTCTACGGCGACCCCGGAGTCTTCGACGCCGCGACCGCCTACCAGTGGCCCTGGCCGGTGCGGCACAAGGTCCGCTACACCGGCTACCTCGCCGACCGCCGGCCCCATTCCCCGAGCAGCACCGATCGCGAGGTGGAGCACCAGGAGGCCCTGCCCGCGGAGCCGTACGTGCTCTGCCTGGTCGGCGGCGGCCAGGACGGTGCAGCGCTCGCCGAGGCCTTCGCGAACAGCCCGTTCCCGCCTGGACATCACGGCGTCCTGATCACCGGCCCGTACATGAGCGCAGCCCAGCGTGAGGTGCTCGACCGGATCGCCGCACAGCGCCCCGAGCTCACGGTGCACGGCTTCACCCCCCGCACCCATGAGTTCATCGCCGGTGCGACCGCCACGGTGACCATGGGCGGCTACAACTCGGTGTGCGAGCTGCTCGCCGCCCGCTGCCCTGCCCTGGTGGTGCCCCGCACCGTGCCTCGGATGGAACAGGCCGTGCGGGCCGATGCCCTCGCCCAGCTCGGTTGGGTGGACAGCCTTCCTCCTGAGGAGCTGTCCCCGGCCCGGATCGCCGCCTGGCTCACCCGAGCCGTCTCCGGTCCGCAGCGAGTGCTCGGTCAGATCGACCTGGACGGCCTGGCCCACCTGCCCGAGCTTGCCGATGCCCTGCTGAACCATCGCCGACTGGAGGTCGAGCACCATGTTGCAGTCTGAATCCTCACCCACCCGGATCGGCTACGTCACCAAGATGTACCCCCGGTTCTCCGAGACGTTCATCGTGAACGAGGTGCTCGCCCTGGAGCGGACCGGCCTGGACCTGGAGATCTTCTCCCTGCGCCCACCCTCCGACGGCCGGTTCCACGAGACGCTCAGCCAAGTACGCGCACCGGTGACCTACCTCAGCCGGCATGTCCGGTCCCAGGGACTCTGGGAGCGCCTGCGCCGCGCGCACCTGCTCTTCCCGGACCTGGCCACTCACCTGGGTGACCTGCTCGAGCTCGAGGCGGATGACGCCGTCGCCGCCGTGGAGCTGGCAATGCTCGCCCGGGAGCGTGACCTCACCAGGCTGCACGCGCACTTCGCCTCCGTGGCCACGGCGGTCGCCCGGGTCGCGGCGACGATCGCCGGGATCGAGTACAGCTTCACCGCGCACGCCAAGGACATCTTCCACGAGTCGGTGGACCCGGTGGCACTCAGCCGACGCCTCGCCGATGCCGCCGCGGTGGTCACGGTCAGCGACTTCAACCTGGACTACCTGCACCGCACGTACGGTCCCGCCGCCGACCGGGTGCGCCGCGTCTACAACGGCCTGGACCTGCGGCGCTTCGGCTACTCGGCACCCATCCAGCGAGATCGGGTGGTCGTCGCCGTCGGCCGGCTGGTGGAGAAGAAGGGCTTCCGGGACCTGATCGACGCTGTCGCCTACCTCGCCGCCCAGGGGCGCCCGGTGCGGTTGGACCTGGTCGGTGCCGGGGAGCAGGACGAGGCTCTGCGGGACCAGGTGGCGGCACTGGACCTGCACCAGCACGTCCGGCTGCTCGGTCCGCTGCCGCAGCACCGGGTGCGTGAGGTGGTCCAGAGTGCCGGGGCGCTGGCCGCACCGTGCGTCGTCGGTCAGGACGGTAACCGGGACGGTCTGCCGACCATCCTGCTGGAGGCGATGGCGCTGGGCACCCCGTGCGTGGCGACCCCGGTCACCGGGATCCCCGAGGTCCTGCAGCATGAGCAGACCGGCCTGCTGGTCAGCGAGGCGGACCCGATCGGCCTGGCCGAGCAGCTCGACCGGCTCCTGGACGATGAGTCGCTGCAGCTCCGGCTGGCCGAACGCGCCCGCGCCCTGATCGAGACCGAGTTCGACGACGTCCGTACCAGCCGGCAGCTGCGGGAGATCCTCGTCGGCGCCGACATGAGCGTGGAGCTGCTCTGATGCGTATCGCCTATGTCTGTACCGATCCCGGCGTGCCCGTGTTCGGCTGCAAGGGGGCCTCCGTGCACGTGCAGGCGGTGGTCACCGCACTGCTGCGCCGCGGTGCGGAGGTCCATCTGATCACCGCCCGGACCGGCGGCGAGGTACCGGCGGATCTCGCCGGTGTGCAGGTGCACGAGATCACCCGTGCCCGCCGCACCGACCCGGCCGAACGAGAGATCGCCTGCCAGCAAGCCGACGCCGAGGTCACCGGCATCCTGGACCAGCTGCACGCGGCGGGCCCGCTGGACCTGGTCTACGAGCGCTACTCCCTCTGGGGTCGTGCAGCCTCGGCGTGGGCTTCCGCGGCGGGCGTCCCGCACCTGCTCGAGGTGAACGCACCGCTGGTCAGCGAACAGGCCCGCCACCGGGTGCTCGTCGACCGCGCCGGTGCCGACGCTGTGGCCGCCGCCGCGATCTCGGCGACCACAGCGGCACTGTGCGTCAGCGATCCGGTGGCCGACTGGGCCCGCGGCTACGCGGCCGACCCGGCTCGGGTGCACACCCTCGCCAACGGGGTGGACACCACCCGGATCACCCCCGCGCCGATGGCCGCCGAGGACGAGGCGACGTTCACCGTCGG
>DXBY01000252.1 GCA_019116305.1 Candidatus Ruania gallistercoris
TTGGCCTGGGGGGCGACGAGGTCCTCCTCGAAGCACATCTCCACGCCACCGATGGCGTCGACCATGCGCTCCATCCCGGACATGTCCACGATCACGAAGTCGTCGACGTAGATGTCGGTCATGTTCTCGAAGGTGCGGATGGTGCACCCGGCGGCGTAGCCGAGGTCGCCGCTCTGCGCACCGAGGGCGAACGCGGTGTTCCACATCCGGCTGTCATCGCTCCAGCCGTAGCCTTCCAACCGTTCCTGGGTCTCGCTCCCGTCCGGTAGCGGGCAGCTGGGGATGTCCACGATCAGGTCACGCGGGATGGAGATCACGTCTACCCGGGACCGGTCGGCCGCTACGTGCACGAGCAGTGTGGTGTCGGACCGCATCCCCTCCACGTCTCCGCCACCGATGGCCTGGTTGTCATCACCTTCGCGGGAGTCCGAGCCCATCACCAGGATGTTGTACTCGTTCCCGGCGTTCGGGTCGTCCGGGTTGGTGGGCTCGCGGTCCGGCCGGTCCGAGCCGAGGATGCCGTCCACGTCGTGCTGGTCGATCCCACCCTGCAGCGACTGGTAGGCGAAGGCGGCGCCCGTACCGGTGAACGCGAGCACGCCGACGAGTGCGACCAGCAGTCCGCGCAGCACCGGGCGGTTCGCCCGACCGGTGGAGTGCCGCGGGCCCCGGTGGGCAGCGCGGGAGTCAGAGGTAGCCATCGAATCGATCGTAAGTGCCCGCCGGTGCGAATGGGCGGCTACCTGGCGAGCATCCCGGGGAGATTCTGTGGAGACGGCTGCTCTGGCGTCGGCCGGTGCGGCCGACGGAGCGCAGTGTTTCCGGCGGTGAGCCGGCGTTGCTGGTGCTCCGTGAGTGGATAGTCCACCCGCCGGTACTGGGACAGACTCTCCTGCCGGTACCAGCCCGCGCGCATCGTCTCGCCCAGAGCCTCCGCCGCATCGGCGAGTCGGCCACTGGCACGGCCGGCCAGGCCCCACGCGCCGGCCTGGCGGGCATGCCGGAGTGCCTCTCGAGCATGCACAGTGGCTCGTGCCGGGTCGCCGTCGAGCAGGGCCGCCTTGGCGGTTGCCCCCTCGGCGAGCGCGATCAGCGGTGCTCGGCCGTACTGGTGACCCAGCCGGACCGCCGCCCGGTACCAACGGTGGGCCTCCGGCTGGCCGATATCGCGCAGTGCACAGGCCAGGTCGACCATCACCACGCCTTCCAGCGCGCTGGCGTTCACCTGCTGGGCGAGCCGGAGGGCGAGACGTCCAGCCGCGACTGCATCGTCGTGCCGGCCCCGCAGGCGTGCCACGATGCAGTGCGCCCGCCACCACATACCGGCCAGCACCGGATCATCGTGCCGGCCCGGGGTGCTCGCCTGGGCGAGCTCGGCGTCCGCACCGGCGGCGTCCTTCATGTGGGTGAGGACGGTCGTCCGTACGATCCGCAACCGGTCCGAGGATCGGCCGCCCGGATAGGTCTGCTGCGCTTCGTCCAGGAGGCGGAGGGCACGGCGCAGGTCACCCACCTTGCTCATCTCCATCGACAGCTGCAGCAGGACCGCGCGGTGGGCGCGCAGCGGGCCGTGCAGCCGGTAGCGGGCCTCGGCCTGGAACAACAGCTCCAGAGACTCCTGCATCCGCCCGGCACTGCCGAGCAGCATGCCCAGCTCACGGCGCAGCTGCGCCCGCTGGTCGGCGCACTCGGTCCGGGACAGCTGCTCGCGCAGCTGCCCTTCCTGGCGGTCCGAGACGCTGTCCGAGCCCGAGCCCGAGCCCGAGCCCGAGCCGGAGCCGGAAGCGGAGCCCGAGCCCGTGGACGGTGCAGCCGAGGGGGTCGGGTTGACCGCCGGTTCCGGCTCGGTGCCCTCGACGGCATCCACCACCAGGGCGTGCACCGCCTCCAGTGCCGGCCCCGGGGTGAGCCCCAGCTCGGCATCCAGCACCGCGCGGGAGTTGGTGTACACCTGCAGCGCCTGGGCATGGTCCCCGCAGCGGTACAGCGCCGTCATCCACAGCGTGTGCAGCCGCTCCCGGGTTGGATGGGCGCAGGCCGCCGGGATGAGATGCTCGAGCAGCTCGCGGTGCTCACCCCGGTCCAGCCGGTGCTGCGCGCGAGTCTCCTCCACCAGCAGGTACAGCTCGGTGAGCCGGTGCCGTTCGGCATCGACGAGGGGATGGTCCACCCCCGGGTACGGATCACCCCGCCAGCAGGCCGCGGCCTCGTCCAGTCGCTGGAGCAGTGCCACCTCGTCTCCGCCGTCAGCGTGGGCGGCGAGAGTGCCGCCGGCGATCTGGTCGAACCGCCAGGCGTCCACACCGTCGGCATCCAGACGCAGACGGTAGCCGTCCGGACCTGCCTCCACGGCCCCGGGACCGAGTCGGGTGCGCAGCCGGTGCACGTGCACGTGCAGCCGGGACATGGCCGCACCCGGCGGGGCACCGGGCCAGAGGGCCTCGGCGAGCACCGATCCGGGCAGCCAGCGGCCCTGACTGCCCGCGAGCAGTGCCAGCAGCATCCGTTGCAGCCCGCCGGCCAGGTGCAGTGGTCGGGGCACGGCGGCGATCTCGAAACGTCCGAAGACGGTGATGGTGGGTTGACCCATGGCGAATGCTCCAGTGCGTGTGCACGTTGTGATGGCGGCCCCTGCCGGTTCGTGCCTCAAGCCCCTGCCACTCGTTCGCAGCCCCCTGCTCACGATCCGCCGCACTGCCCGTGCCTCAGCACGAGTAGGCGATCAGTTAGATTGTCCGCACATATGCGCTCATGTCAATGGATTTGTCCGGTCTACTCTGCCGGATCGCCGACGAACGTCAGCAGGGCGGCAGCGCCAGGATGCGCGCGGTGCCCGCTTCGGCCACCACCTGGGCACCGGGGACCTGCAGCTGGTCGAGGGGCTCGTAGCGATGGTCGACCTGGTACGGGGCGCTGTCCTGGTACAGGTACTGCACGCCCAGCGCCTCCCGTGCGGTGCAGGCCTGTGTCCCGGTCAGATCGTCGAGGTTCTCCATCAACGCCGTCTGCGGTAGGGACCACACCTGGCCGGCGACCGGGAACACCACCGGCTGCCCGCGCAAGGAGTACAGCAGCGGGGTGCCGGAGAACGGGCTGCCCAGCACAGTAGCCCCTTCGGCCAGCGGCACCGTGGTGATCATCTCCAGCTCGGCGGCGCTGGCGAACCGGGGCTGGTCGGTGCGGTCGGGATCGAAGACCTTCTCCGCCCGGTCGGCGGTGTACACCGAGCTGACCACTGCCAGCACGCACACCACCAGGGCCGTCCCCCACAGGGTCACCGCCTGCCGGAGCAGTGCTCGCGGCCGGCTCGCGGCAGCTCTAGCCGCCCATGCGCCGAACCGGCGGAGCAGGTTCGACCAGCCGATCACCCCCAGTGGCAGCGTGACCATCGCGGCCACTACGGAGAGCCGGGCCGCGCTGGAGTACCACAGCCCGGACAACCCCACCGGACCACCGAGGGCGGCGTCCAGGTAGGCGATCCAGACCACCACCAGGGTGGCGAGCACCCAGGTGCCCCCGCGGCGGTGCGCCAGCCAGGCCCCCCAGGGCGCCACGATCAGTACGATCGCCGAGGCCGGCATCCCCCAGAGCTCGTACCATCCGGTGAGGGTCTCGGCGAGTGCCACCAGTGGGGGGTTGACCACGCTTCCCTCGTACCCGGTCACCGCGGCGGAGAGTGGGCTGACCAGGAACACCGCCGCACCTGCGACCAGCGCGAACGCGAGCACGGTCGGCACCAGGACAGCACGCACGTGCCGCCCGGCCCGCCACCACCGGCGCGCGAAGTCGGCCACCACCCACGCCAGTGCCGGGCCGGTCAGCAGCACCACTGCCAGGAAGGCGTTCGGGTGGGTCAGGCCCAGCCCGCCGCCGGCTGCCAGCAGCACCACCAGCACCCCGGACCGGGCGCCGGCGGTAGTGGGCCGTTCGCGCACCAGCATCCGCAGACAGAACGCCGCCACCCCGGGCACCATCGCGAACGCGGCAGCGTTCGGCAGGTGCCCCCACCCCACCCACAACGAGGCCGGGGTGGCGGTGATGACCCCGGCGAGCACCGCCGTCGCCATCGGCACCCAGCGACTGCCCGGGAGCAGTTCCCGAGCCAGGGCTGCGGTACCGAGCACCCAGACCGGACCGGCGAACAGCGAGGCGGAGGTGATCAGCGCGGCGGGAGCACTCACCCCCGGCAGCAGCGAGGTGAACGCGTGCCAGGCCGCCGGGTAGATCGCCTCCTGTCCACTGCCGTAGGACAGTGCCCCGAGGGTGAGGGAGGAGGCGGATCCGCTCTGCTCCACCAGCTGCAGCGCGCTCAGGTGGTACATCGCGTCCCAGCGCTGCAGGATCGCGTCCGGGCTACCGGCGCCGGTCCAGATGTCCGCTGTGGCCAGCACACTGCCCACGACGACGGCGATCGCCAGCAGGGTGCGGGACTCACCACTGCGGGGGGTCACCCGGACGAGAGCTTCCATCGCCCGCATCGCGAAGCCGACCGCGACCGCCCCGAAGGCACCGACCAGCGCGGGACCCAGTCCCCACCGCACCCCGAGCGCCTGCGCGCCGATAGCGGCGAGACCGTAGGCGGCGATGCTGATCACCGGGGCGAGGGCGAGCAGGGTCAGCCCGCGCAGCCGGACCAGACGCAGGGCCAGCATGCCGGGTGCGAACAGCAGCACGCCGCCCACCACGAACGCCCAGCCGGCGCCGAGGATACCTGTCTCGGTCACGGCGTGCCGGGCTCGCGGTCGTCCGGAGCGGGTGGTTGTGGGGCAGTGGTGGCCGGCGGGTCCGCCTGCTGTTGCGCACCGGTAGGTGCGGATGCCGTACCCGGGTGAGCTCCGCCGTCACCGGCATGGTGGGCCGTGGGCAGCCCGGCGCGTTCCAGCCGGGCCTCGGTGAGCGCCAGCTCCCGGGTGAGCTCGGTGAGCCGGCGGTCAGTGGCCTTCATCCGCCGGAAGGTGGTGGCGATGAAGGACAGGAACGCGATCACCAGCAGGTACAGCACCAGGTCTGTCCCGCGCCCGACCCCGACGAGTCGGGCGATGCGGCTGAGGATGGTGGGGAACAGGATCGCCAGTGCGGTGGCGAGGGCGAACAGCACCAGCAGCACGCGGCGTACCGCCTGGTGCCGGGCGTCAGCAGTGGACCGGGTGAGCAGCACTGTGACTAGGGCGACCCCCACCAGCAACAGCAGCTGGATCCAGATCTTGTCCACGTCCATCAGGTCCTCCGCCTCATCGGAACACCAGGTCCACGAGGATATTCACCGCATTCAGCAGCGACTGCCCCTTGCTCTTGGAGTAGTCGGTGTAGAGCACGTGCACCGGGTGCTCTGCCCACGGTAGGCGGGTTCGGCCCAGCTGCAGCACGATCTCGGAGGCGTGCGCCATCCGGTTCTGCTTCAGGCTCACCCCGGCGGCGGCGTCCCGGCGGATCACCCGGAGCCCGTTGTGCGCGTCGGTGAGCTTCAGCCCGGTGGTCTGGTTCGTGGCCCACACGGCGGTCTTCAGCACGATCCGCTTGGCCCAGCCGGCCTTGGTGCGCTGGTCCAGGAATCGGGAGCCGAAGACGATCGCCAGGTCCTCCTCGCGGGCGCGGCGGACCATCGCCTCCGCATCGGAGACCTGGTGCTGCCCGTCGGCGTCGAAGGTGACCAGGTAGCGCGCGTTGGTCTGCTCGAGCACGTAGTCGATCCCGGTCTGCAGGGATGCCCCCTGGCCCAGGTTGGTGGCGTGCCGGATCACCAGCGCGCCGGCGTCCTCAGCAGCACGGATCGAGGCGTCGGTGGAGCCGTCGTCGATGCAGACCACGTGGGCGAAGACGGCGTGCAGGTCGGCGATCACCTGCCCGATCACCGGTGCTTCGTTGTACAACGGCACCACGACCTGGGTGTCGTCGATGGTCGGCATAGGGGGCATTCTTCCAGCACCGGCGGCGATCGAGTGCCGGTGTGAGGCTCGCGGGTGTCGCCGAGGTACGGGTGCAGGTGCCGGCGTCTCGCGCTGCACATTCGTCTGCGGTCAGTGGTGCGGTGTGAGGTTGTCCTGGCGTACCTCCGATCGCCGGAGTGCCCTCAGACGGGTGGGTAGCCCGGTCATGGCCATCGAGATTCATCCGGCAGCCCGATGGTACAGTATCTTGTACAGGAAGGAGTTCTGATGCGCACAATGAGCTACTCCGAGTCCCGGGCTCGGTATGCCGAGGTGCTCGATGCCGTGGTCAACGACCGCGAAGAGTTCGTCATCACTCGCTCCGGGCGCGAGGACGCAGTGATCGTCTCCCTGGAGGACTACGAGTCGCTGAAGGAGACCGCGTACCTGTTGCGCAGCCCGGCCAATGCGCGGCGCCTCCTTGCCTCTATCGACGAGCTAGAGACCGGGCGGGGCGCGGAGCGGGAGCTGCTGGAGTGAGGATCGTCTTCAGCACGCGGGCCTGGGAGGACTACCTGTGGTGGCAACAGCAGGACCGCAAGCTGCTGACGAGGATCAATCGCGTGATCGAGGATGTCACTCGTCACGGCAACGAAGGGATCGGCAAGCCCGAACCGCTGAAGCACGGTTTCCAGGGGTACTGGTCCCGGCGGATCAGCGACGAGCACCGGCTGGTGTACAAAGTCCTCGACGACGAGGTGCGCATCGCGGCGTGCCGCTATCACTACGAGCACTGACGGTCGGCTGGCACGGCACTACCCCTCCGGATGGGTGTCTCCGGTGCAGGTCCGCCGCGGTGTGGGAGACTGCCGACGCACCCTGCACCAGCTGCGAAGGAAGCCCATGATCGTCGATTCCGCCGAGGTGGACCCCACCGCACGGGTCGGCGACGGCACCAGCATCTGGCAGCTTGCGCAAGTGCGGGAGAACGCCGTGCTCGGCGAGGGCTGCATCATCGGCCGCGGTGCCTACATCGGCTCCGGGGTGCACCTGGGGAACAACTGCAAGGTGCAGAACCACGCTCTGGTCTACGAGCCGGCCCACCTCGCCGACGGCGTGTTCATCGGCCCGGCCGCCGTGCTCACCAATGACGTCTATCCCCGCGCCATCAACCCGGACGGCACCCGCAAGTCCGGTGCCGACTGGGAACCGGTCGGGGTCACGCTGCGCACCGGCGCCAGCGTCGGCGCCCGCGCGGTGTGCGTGGCCCCGGTGACCATCGGCGCCTGGGCCACAGTGGCTGCCGGCGCGGTGGTCACCAAGGACGTGCCCGACTTCGCGTTGGTGGCCGGAGTGCCGGCCCGCCGGATCGCCTGGGTGGGCAAGGCCGGGGTGCCGCTGCAGGAAGATGCCCCGGGGGAGTGGACCTGCCCGACCACCCAGGCCAGGTACCGGGAGAATGGCGGGGTACTGACCGCCGTCGAGAGCGCCGGCGGTGCCGGCACCAGCCAGAACGAGGAGACCAGGTGAACCAGGCGATGATCCCCGCGGCCCGACCGATCATCGGGGACGAGGAACGAGCCGCCGTGGACGCTGTGCTGGCTAGCGGCATGATCGCCCAGGGTCCGCAGGTGGCGGCCTTCGAGGAGGAGTTCGCCACCGCGCTGACGGCCGGGCGCACCTGCGTGGCGGTGAATTCCGGCACCTCCGGGCTGCACCTGGGCCTGCTCGCCGCCGGGATCGGACCGGGGGACGAGGTGATCGTGCCCTCGTTCACCTTCGCCGCTACCGCGAACTCGGTGGCCCTGACCGGCGCCACCCCGGTGTTCGCCGATATCGAGCCGGACACCTTCTGCCTGGACCCGGCCAGCGTCGAGGCCGCGATCACCGAGAAGACCCGGGGCATCATGCCGGTGCACCTGTACGGCCACCCGGCCGATATGGACGCCTTCACCGCACTGGCCGCCGAGCGCGGCCTGCAGATCTTCGAGGACGCCGCCCAGGCGCACGGTGCCACCTGGCAGGCCACCCCGGTGGGTGCGTTCGGCGCGTTCGCGATGTTCTCCCTGTACCCCACGAAGAACATGACCTCTGGCGAGGGAGGCATGGTCTCGGCCGGCACCGAGGAGGTGGCCCGAAACCTGCGGC
>DXBY01000253.1 GCA_019116305.1 Candidatus Ruania gallistercoris
CCGGTCTCGTTCACTCTGGACTCCCCGCTGCGGCTGGAAGGCAGCGGGACCGAGGGACCGGAGGCCTGGGCGGTGCTCCGCGCCCCGGACGATGTCGTTCCCGCCGTGCAGCGTGAGCCCGATCCGATCCGGTGGGCGGAGGAACCTCGGGGGGTGCAGGCCGCTGTCGTCCTCCGTGCGATCGGCGCCGCCGTGCGCACCCGGACCGCCCCGGCAGGGGTGGTGGTCGAGGTCGACGGCGATGCCACCCTGGTTCTGGCCGTGCGGACCACGTTCACTCGCCTGGGGCAGGACCCCGGGACCGATGCCGAGGTGCCGCTCACGCAGGCCCGGCAGCTGGTCCGCGACGCCACGGCCGCCGGCCTGGAGCAGGTCCACGCTGAGCATGTCGCCGCGCACCGAGAGCTCTACGACCGCGCGGAGTTGCGGCTCGGCACCGGAGCACCGCCCCCGCCCGGTGGTACCGGTGCCCTCATCGACGCCGCCGACACCGCAGGTGCCCGGGCCCAGGGCGCGGCAGACCTGATCGGGCTGCTGTTCCAGTACGGCCGCTACCTGCTGATCTCCAGCTCCCGCCCGGGAGGGACGCCGGCGAACCTGCAAGGGGTGTGGAACCAGCGGATGCAGCCGCCGTGGAGCTCGAACTTCACGATGAACATCAATCTGGAGATGAACTACTGGCTGGCCGAGACCACCGGCCTGGCCGAGTGCGCCGAACCGCTCGTCGAGCTGATCGAGGCGCTCGCCGAGCGTGGCCGGGAACCGGCCCAGCGGATCTACGGCTCCTCCGGCTGGGTGGCCCACCACGCCAGCGACATCTGGGCGTTCACCGACCCGATCGGTGACGGCACACACGATCCCGCCTGGGCGTTCTGGCCGTTCGCCGGCGTGTGGCTGACCAGCCACCTGGTGGACCGGGTCACCTTCTCCCGGGACGAGGCCGCCGCCCGCCGCTTCTGGCCGACCCTGTGCGGTGCGGCCAGGTTCGTCCTGGACTGGCTCGAGCCGCGTGCGGACGGGATGCTCGGCACCTCGCCGGCCACCTCACCGGAGAATCGGTTCCTGGTACCCGGCACCGAGGAGACCTCCTCCGTGGCCGCCGACGCCACGATGGATCTGGTGCTCTCCCGCCACCTGCTCGACTCGCTGCTGCGACTGGCGGACAGCTATGGGCTGCGCGCCCGTGACCCGGAGCTGTGCCAGGAGGCGGAGGCCGCCCTGCCGCGGATCCTCACCCCCGGGGTGGACAGCACCGGTCTGCTCCGGGAGTGGGCGGAGGTGGAGCAGATGGCCGATCCGCACCACCGACATGTCGCTCATCTGGTGGCGATCCACCCCACCGATCACTCGCCGTCGGACGCCGTGGCCGCGGCAGCGAGCCGCAGCCTGGACGCCCGGGGCGACGAGGGCACCGGCTGGTCCCTGGCGTGGAAGATGGCGATGCGCGCACGCCTGCACGAACCGGAGGGCGCCGGCCGGCTGCTCGACCTGTTCATCCGCCGCGCGATCGAGGTCGAGCCCGGACCCACCGGCGGGCGCTGGCGCGGCGGCCTCTACCCGAACCTGTTCTCCGCCCACCCACCGTTCCAGATCGACGGCAACCTCGGCATCGTCGCAGCGCTGGCCGAGTGCCTGCTGCAATCGCACACCGGCGCCCTCGACCTGCTCCCGGCGCTGCCCCCAGACCTGCCCGACGGCCAGGTGCGGGGCCTGCGCGCCCGCACCGACCTGAGCGTCGACCTGCAGTGGCGTGCCGGCGAACTGACCGAAGCACAGATCACCTCCGCACGCCCCGAGACCCAGACGGTGCGGGTGCGCTGCGGCAGCGCCGAGCGCACTGTCGACCTTCCACCCACCGCCGCAGTGATCCTCACCGGCGCCCACCTCACTCAGGAGTCCCCGTCATGACCGTCCCCCAGCCCGGAGCACCCTTGCCGTTGGAGGGGTTCCTGGTGCTCGACTTCAGCCAGTTCCTCGCCGGCCCGGTCGCGGCATTGCGGCTCGCCGACCTCGGCGCCCGGGTGATCAAGATCGAGCGTCCCGGCACCGGGGACATCGGCCGCGAACTGGCATTCGCCGGCGCACGAGCCGGCGGTGACACCGTCTCGTTCCATGCGATGAACCGGGGCAAGCAGAGCGTGGCCGCGGACCTCAAGGACCCCGAACAGCTCGCGTTCGTCCGCCGCCTGGTGGAGCAGGCCGATGTGGTGGTGGAGAACTTCCGCCCCGGGGTGATGGCCCGCCTCGGGCTCGACTACGAGGCGATCCGGACGGTGAACCCCGGCGTGGTGTACGGCTCGATCACCGGCTACGGCGACACCGGCCCGTGGACCGGCCGGCCCGGTCAGGATCTGCTCGCCCAGTCGATCTCCGGTCTGCCCTGGCTGCAGGCCGATCCCGAACCGAACGCGTTCGGGATCTCGATCGCCGACCACCTGGCCTCCTGCCACCTCGCGCACGGCATCACCGCACTGCTGCTGCGCCGGCTCCGTACCGGCATAGGTGGCCAGGTGCAGACCTCACTGCTGGAAGCGATGCTCGACCTGCAGTTCGAGATGCTGTCCGTGCGACTGACCGAACCGGAGGCGATCACCTCCCGCCCCCGGGGGCCACACAGCGCGCACACCTACCTCCCGGCGCCCTACGGGGTGTATCCGACGGCGGATGGTCATCTGTCGATCGCGATGAACCCGGTGCCCCAGCTCGGTGAGCTGCTGGAGATCCCCGAGCTGACCGAGCTGACCGAACCGGAGACCTGGTGGACCGAGCGGGAGCGGATCGAGAGACTGCTCGCCGCCCGGCTCCGCACTGCCACCACCGAGCACTGGCTCGCCGTGCTGGATGCCGCCGACGTGTGGTGCGCTCCGCTGCACACCGTGGACGAACTGGTCGAGCACGAGGGCTTCCACGCGATCGACATGGTGCAGACCCTCACCCGCAACGAGTCCGACGGCGCCCGCACCGAGGTGACCACCACCCGGCTGCCGATCCGGCTGGACGGGAAACGCATCTGGGGACGTGGCGGCGCCCCAGTGCTCGGCGCGGACACCGAGCAGGTCCAGAACGAGTTTGCGCAGCAGGCGGCCGGGAGCCTGCGATGACGATCCGGCTGCGCGGGATCACCTGGGACCACGACCGCGGTCACGCCAGCATCGTGGCCGCCAGCCGGGCCTACGCCGAGAGCAACGATGTGCAGATCGACTGGGACGCCCGCTCGCTGCAGGCGTTCGCCGACCAGGGCCTGGCCACCCTGACCGAGTCCTACGACCTGCTGGTCATCGATCACCCGCACATCCCCGAGGCGGCACACGCCGGTCTGCTCGCGGCCCTGCCCGACGGCGGCGGCACAGCGGAGTTCGTCGGTCGCAGCGAGCAGAGCTACTGCTGGCAGGGCATCCGGTACGGTCTGGCGATCGATGCCGCCGCCCAGGTCGCTGCCTACCGGCCTGATCTGCTCCTGGCCCCGCCACGCACCTGGCCGGAGGTGCTCGACCTGGCGAGCGACGGCGTCGTGCTCTGGCCGGCGAAGCCGATCGACGCGTTCGCCTCCACGTTCACGCTCACCTCCGGGCTGCAGGGCGCCGACGCCGGCCGGGGCCGATTCGCGGACCCGTCGGCGTTCGCCGAGGCGTGGCACCTGCTCGGCCGGCTGCGGGACCTGGTCCCGCCCGAGTGCCACAGCGCGAACCCGATCCAGGTAGCGGACCGGATGGCGACCGAGGACCGCTGGGCCTACGCCCCGCTGCTGTACGGCTACAGCAACTACTCCCGTCCCGGCTTTCGCGACCACCTGCTGCGCTGGAGCGACATCCCGGAGATCGACGGCCAGCCCCGCGGGTCGATGCTCGGCGGCGCCGGGCTCGCGGTCTCCGCCCAGGCCACGCACCGGGAGGAGGCGGTCGCCTTCGCCACCTGGGCGGCCACTGGCGACGTGCAGCGCGGGGTCTACGCGCTCGGCGGGGGTCAGCCCGGGCATGTGGCTGCCTGGACGGACCCGAACCTGAACGCGCTCACTGCCGACTTCTTCACCGGCACGCGCCGCACCCTCGACCAGGCCAGCCTGCGCCCGCAGCACCCCGCGTTCATGGCGGTGCAGGAAGCCGCATGCGAACGGGTGCACCGGGGCCTGTGGCACCGGGAGGCAGCAGCATCGGTGCTCGAGGACCTGGACCGGATGTTCACATCGCTCACCGCACAGGAGGCCGACCATGCAGATCGTTGACCGCTATCTGGAGGACTACCGGCTCGGGGAGAAGCGGAGCACCCTCGGCCGTCAGATCACCGAGGCGGATGTGGTGCTGCACGCCGGACAGACCGGCGACTTCTTCCCGCACCACATGGATGAGCGCTGGTGCATCGAGGAGGCCGGACTGCCCGGCCGGATCGCACACGGCACCCTGGTCATCTCGATCGCCGTGGGGATGACCGCCGGGGACGTCAACCCGCAGGCGATGAGCTACGGCTACGACCGGATCCGGTTCATCAAACCCGTCTACCTGGGCGACAGCATCACCGTTCAGACCGAGATCATCAAGATCGCCGACCACCCCCGCCGTCCCGACCTCGGCCGGGTGGACGAGCAGGTCACCGTCACCAACCACGACGGCGATACGGTGCTGTCACTGGTGCACCTGTACGTGGTCAACAAACGGGGAGAACCCACATGATCGACGCCCACCTGCACGTCTGGGACCATGCCCGCTCGTCCTACGCCTGGCTCGAGAATGCGCCCGAGCCGCTGCGCGCCGACCACACGCTGGACCAGGCGTTCGCCGCCCTGACCGGTGCCGGGGTGCAGCGGGCGGTACTGGTGCAGGCGGATGAGACCCTGGCCGAGACCGACTATCTGCTCGAGCTGGTCGCAGCAGACCGGCGCCTGGCGGGGGCGGTGTGCTACCTGCCGCTGGAGGAACCGGAGACGGTGGCAGCCCAGCTCCCGGCGCTGACTGCCACACCCGGATTCGTCGGGATCCGCAACCTCACCCATGACCGTCCCGATCCGGACTGGATCCTGGGCGCCGAACAGCGCCGCAGCCTGGCTCTGATCGAGGAAGCCGGCGTGCCGCTGGACTACGTGTCCGTGCTGCCGCGGCACCTGGAGAACCTGATCCGGCTCGCCGGCGAACACTCGGGCCTCACGTTCGTGCTGGACCATCTCGGGAAACCACCGATCGGGCTCGACGGCGACTACCGCCGTTGGCAGGACCAGCTCGCCGAGGTCGCGGGGCCGGCCAACGTGATGGCGAAGGTGTCCGGGATCTACTCGGCCGACGGGACCCGGGCGGTCTCCGCCGAGGAGCTGGACGACGTGCTGGCCACGGCGCTGGCAGCGTTCGGACCGGAGCGG
>DXBY01000254.1 GCA_019116305.1 Candidatus Ruania gallistercoris
TGCAGCGGCTGCGCAACCTGACCGTGCACCCCACCACTGACGACGCCACGTTCTGCTTCTCCAAGCACGTGCCCGCCGAGCACTCGCCCACCGGGCAGGCGGACACGGTGATCGTGGTGGTGAATCTGGACCCGCATGCGTCCCGGGAGTCCCTGATCCACCTGGACACCGCCGCACTCGACCTCGGCGAACAGAGTGAGTTCACTGCACATGACGAGCTCTCCGGGGAGAGCTATGCCTGGGGCGCAGTACCGTTCGTGCGACTGGATCCGCATGGGCGGTGCGCACACATCCTCGACGTGAGACGCCGATGACTGCCGTACTGGCGCAGACCAGCCGCCCGGGACTGAGCGACGATCCGCACTGGTACCGCACCGCGGTGTTCTACGAGGTGCTGCTGCGTGCGTTCCGCGACTCCGACGGGTCCGGCACCGGCGATCTGCGCGGCCTGATCGACCGACTGGACTACCTGCAGTGGCTGGGCGTGGACTGCCTCTGGCTGCCGCCGTTCTACCCGTCCCCGCTGCGTGACGGCGGCTACGACGTGGCCGACTACACCGCAGTGGCGGACGAGTACGGCACCATCGAGGACTTCACCGAACT
Organism: Candidatus Ruania gallistercoris; assembly: GCA_019116305.1. Taxonomy (GTDB): domain Bacteria; phylum Actinomycetota; class Actinomycetes; order Actinomycetales; family Beutenbergiaceae; genus Ruania; species Ruania gallistercoris. Next base: position 604 of record DXBY01000254.1, read on the forward strand.
GGTAGCGGCCGCTCACGAGCGCGGGATCCGGATCATCATCGACCTGGTGATGAACCACACCAGCGACACCCACCCGTGGTTCCAGTCCTCCCGATCCAACCCGGACGGGCCGTACGGGGACTTCTACGTCTGGGGCGACGATCCGGAACGCTACCCGGACGCGCGGATCATCTTCGTAGACACCGAAGTCTCCAACTGGACGTTCGACCCGGTACGCCGGCAGTACTTCTGGCACCGGTTCTTCTCCCATCAGCCCGACCTGAACTACGAGAACCCGCGGGTACGGGAGGCGATGTTCGACGTCGTCCGGTTCTGGTTGCGTACCGGGGTGGACGGTTTCCGTCTGGATGCGGTGCCGTACCTGTTCGAGGAGGAGGGCACCGACTGCGAGAACCTGCCGGCCACTCATGAGTTCCTCGCGGCGGTGCGCGAGATGGTGGACGCCGAGTTCCCCGGCCGGCTGATGCTCGCCGAGGCGAACCAGTGGCCGGCCGATGTGGTGGCCTACTACGGCACCGAGGAGGCGCCGGAGTGCCACATGTGCTTCCACTTCCCGGTGATGCCGCGGATCTTCTACGCGTTGCGGGAGCAGTCCGCGCGCAGCATCGCCCAGATCCTCGCCGACACCCCCACGATCCCGGCCGGGGCGCAGTGGGGCACGTTCCTGCGCAACCACGACGAACTCACCCTGGAGATGGTCAGCACCGAGGAGCGGGCGGCGATGTACGGCTGGTACGCCCCGGAGGCCCGGATGCGGGCGAACGTGGGCATCCGCCGCCGGCTCTCCCCGCTGTTGGACAACTCCCGGGCCGAGGTGGAGCTGGCGCACGCGCTGCTGCTTTCCCTGCCGGGCAGCCCGTGCCTCTACTACGGCGACGAGATCGGCATGGGTGACAATATCTGGCTGCCGGACCGGGACGCGGTGCGCACCCCGATGCAGTGGACCCCGGACCGCAATGCGGGTTTCTCCTCGGCCACCGACCCCGGGCGGCTCTACCTGCCGGTGGTACAGAACCTCACCAACCACTACAACCAGCTGAACGTCGAGGCCCAACTGGCGATCCCCACCTCGCTGCTGCACTGGGTGCGCGGCATCCTCGAGGTGCGCCGGGCACATCCGGTGTTCGGCGTCGGTGAGTACGTGCCGCTGGCCTGCGACAACGAGGCCGTACTGGCCTTCCTTCGCCGGGACGAGAGCGAGACGATGCTCTGCGTGGCGAACCTGGCGGCCACTCCGCGCTCGACCACGGTCGTGCTACCCGGGCTGGCCGGCCGGAGGGTGCGGGACATCTTCGGTGGGACCGCCTTCCCTAGCGTGGCCACTCGCCGGAGACCAGCTCCAGCAGAGCCGACGACGGCGGAGCCCGGCGGGTCTTCTGCCTCACCTGCCGCCGAAGGACAGCCGCCGGCCGACCGGGATGGTGAGCTGACGCTCACCCTCGGTTCCCGGGACTTCTTCTGGCTCACCCTGGAGCAGCAGTGAGCGGGCCGGAGGGCTCCCTCCTGCTGGACCTGATCGGTGACTGGGTCCGGGGGCAGCGCTGGTTCCCGGCGAAGGACGCCGGCGATGCAGAGCTGGAGATCCTCACCTCCTTCGACCTGCCGGACCCGTGGGCGGAGGCGGCGTGCACGGTGGTGCTGCTGATGCTGCGACGGGGCGGGCAAGAGCCGACCGTGCTGCAGGTCCCGCTGGTGGCGACCAGCAGCTGGCCGTCGGACCAGGGGGTGATCGCCAGGCTCGGCGACCGGGAAGTGCTGGTGGACGGCCCGCACCATCCCGCGTTCCTCCGGGCCTGGCTGTCCGCCGCGAGCCCGCGACCGGCCGCCACGATCACGCTGGCGGAACTGGACGCGTCCGGCGCCCAGGTGCACAGCGGGGAGCAGTCGAACACCTCGGTACGGATCCCCGGGCCGGTGACCGATCGGCAGACCACGACCCGGGACGCGGTGCTGAAGATCTTCCGCGTGCTGGCCGCCGGCCCGAACCCGGACCTCGAAGTGGTGGCCGCATTGCGCTATGCCGGTTGGCGGCACGTGCCCGACCTGCTGGCCGGCTACTCGCGGGACTGGCCGGACCCGAGCGGCGGCTCAGTGACCGGCGATCTCGGTGTGCTCACCGCGTTCGTCCCGGAGGCTGAGGACGGGTTCGAGCTGGCCTGCGCCTATGCCCGGACCGGCCGCGACCTCACCCCACTGGCCGCCGAGCTGGGTGCCTGCGTGGCACAGCTGCACCGCTACCTGCACACCGCCCTACCGGTGCAGAGCGAACCGCCGGAGCCGCCTGCGTTCGCCGACCAGCTGCGCAGCAGCGCCCGGTGGGCGCTGCAGCAGGTACCAGAGCTGCGTGTGTTCGCTGACGGTATCGAGGCGGTGATCACCGGTGTGGCCGGCACCCGGGTGCCACCGCAGCAACGCATCCACGGCGACCTCCATCTAGGACAGGTGCTGCACGGCGCCGACGGCTGGTACGTGCTGGACTTCGAGGGCGAACCGCTGCGCCCGCTGGCCGAGCGGCGCAGTGCCGACCAGCCGGTGCGGGATGTGGCCGGGATGCTGCGGTCCTTCGACTACGCCGCCGCTGTCGGCCGGGCGGCGGCGCCGGCCTGGACGGAGCAGGTGCGCCGATCGTTTCTCGCCGGTTACCGTGCCGAGCAGGGCAATCTCGACGAGACTGTCTTGCGAGCGCTGGAGCTGGACAAAGCGCTGTACGAGGCCGTGTACGAACAGAAGAACCGTCCTGACTGGCTGCCGATCCCCCTGGGCGGCATCCGGCGTCTCACCGAGGAGCAGACTGTGGCCGAGAACGCACCGCCGAGCGGCGAGCGGCTGCTCGCCGGGATCTTTCCCAGCCCGAGCCGCAGCGTGACTGCACCCGCCG
>DXBY01000255.1 GCA_019116305.1 Candidatus Ruania gallistercoris
CGAGGCGAGTCCGCCGGTGACGGGTGGACTCGGCGGGGCCGTCACCGGTAGCGGCGGCGCACTCCCGGTTCGGTCGTCGGGCCGTGGTGCGGGTCGGCGATCCAGGGGCCGGTACCCTCGCTCGGGTCGAGCACCCCGGCTTCGGCCCAGGTCAGGTCTCCGGCGAGCACTCGGTCGGCGAGCTTCTCGTCCGCAGCGTCGGTATTCACCCACAGGGCACGGAACAGCGCCGCCACCCGCAGCCGGGACTGCCGGCAGAAACTGTCCACCAGCTGCTGCGCCGAGGGATCGGCCCCCGGTCGGGCGGCGTAGGCGCACACGGCCGTCATCGCGAACAGTTCGGCCCCGATGTCCACGATCCGGCCGAGGAAGCCCTGCTTGTGTTCCAGACCTCCCTGCCAGCGGGCCATGGCGTAGAACGTGGACCGGGCCAAGCGGCGGCTCGCGCGCTCCACATAGCGCAGGTGCCGCGCGGACGGGCCGAGGTCGGCATAGGAGGTGGGCGCGTTCCCCGGACCAGTGACCAGGCGCGGCAGCCAGGAGCTGTAGAACTTGGCCGCCGCGACCAACGCTGCACGGCGTTGCGCCGAGGTCGCATCCGGATCGATGATGTCCCCCGCCACGCTGAGGTGGGTGTCCACCGCCTCCCGGGCGATCAGCAGGTGCATGATCTCGCTGGAGCCCTCGAAGATGCGGTTGATCCGCAGGTCCCGCAGCAGTTGTTCGGCCGGGACGGCCCGTTCCCCGCGGGCGGCCAGCGACGCCGCGGTCTCATACCCGCGCCCGCCGCGGATCTGGACCAGATCATCGGCCACCTGCCAGGCCGTCTCCGAGCACCAGAGCTTGGCCAGCGCGGCTTCGATCCGGATGTCCGCGCCGCCGGAGTCGCTGAGCTCACCGGCGATCTCTACCACGGCCTCCTGGGCGTAGGCGGTGGCAGCCATGAACGCCAGCTTGTGCGCCACCGCCGGGTGCTTGCCGATCGGCCGGCCCCACTGCACCCGCTCGCTGCTCCACTCCCGGGCGATCTTCAGCGACCACTTGCTCGCGGCCACGCACAGCGCCGGGATGGACAGCCTGCCGGTGTTCAACGTGGTCAGCGCGATCTTCAGACCCTGCCCCTCGCGGCCGACCACGTCCTTCGCCGGTACCCGCACCTGGTGGAACCGGGTGAGCCCGTTCTCCAGCCCCTTCAGTCCCATGAACGAGTTGCGCCGCTCCACGGTGATGCCCTCGGCGTCCCCCTCGACCACGAACGCGGTGATCCCGCCCATGCCGCCCTCGTGCTCGGGCACCCGGGCCATCACCACCAGCAGCTCGGCGAGCACGCCGTTGGTGGTCCACAGCTTCACCCCGTCGAGCAGGTAGTCACCCTCCGGGGTGGGCGTGGCGGTGGCGTGCAGCCGCGCCGGGTCGGAGCCGACGTCCGGTTCGGTGAGCAGGAACGCCGAGATCGCCCCTGCCGCGCAGCGCGGCAGGTACTCGGCCTTGAGCTCCTCGGATCCGAACTGCTTCACCGGTTCGGGCACCCCGATCGACTGGTGCGCCGAGATCAGGGCGCCCAGGCTGGGGTGCGCCGACCCGATCAGCATCAGCGCCCGGTTGTAGTGCACCTGGCTCAGCCCGAGGCCGCCGTACTCGGTAGGGATCTTGATCCCGAAGGCGCCCAGGTCGGTCAGCCCGGCGAGCACCTCGTCGCTGACGTAGTCCTCGGCTTCGATCTGTGCGCCGTCGACGTGCTCGGCAAGGTGGGTGGCCAGCCGCTCGAGGAACGCTTCACCGCGAGCGTGCTGTTCCGGGTCGGCCTCGGCCCGTGGCCAGACCAGGTCTGGGCGGAAGTCGCCGAGGTAGAGCTGCTTGGCGAAGGACTCCTGGGTCCACTCGGTCTGCCGGGACTGCTCGGCCACACGGCGCGCCTCACGCTCGCTGACGTTCGAGGTGCTGGTCATCATCGCCTCCTCGCGATATCCGGTACCGCCAGTATGCGCTACTTGGCGGCGCCTTGCTCGGAGACGGCGGACATCGCCGCCAGGCGATACTCCTCACCTGGGCGGTGGACGGCGGTGGGTCAGCGGCGGCGGTTGCGCGGGTGCTGCTTCGCGACCCGTTCATTGCCGCGCCGATAGTTCCCGGTCAACCGGGCCATCAGCTCCTGCGGGTCCTCCCGGTCCACGCGGGCGAGGAACTCTGCGGCGCGTTGGCCGCGCAGGGTGGTGGCGTGCACACCGTGGTGGGTGATGTGGACCGTGCCGCCGCGCTCGCGGTACTCGAACCCACCGGCGTCAGCCATCGCCGCCGGCCTCGTCGCGCGTCGGCCCGGAATCCGGCCGAGCCGGGTCACTTCGCCGAGCCGGGTCACTCCGTTGAGCCGCGCCACCCGGCTCGTCGAGGGTCAGCGGGACCGGCTCCGGTCGCTTCGCTGTGCGCCCATCCCCGGAGGACCGGCCGCGCAGGTGCCGCCGTGCCCAGGGGTAGACCTCCCGGCGTAACCAGGCGGCGTCGGTGCGCCACTGCTCCCGCGCCGGCATCGGCTCCGCAGCAGGCAGCGGCCGGGCCCAGTGCGGATCGTCGGGCGCCAGACCGAGGCCCACCAGCGCAGCCTGCGCCACCCGGTGGTGGCCCTCAGGGCTGAGGTGGATCCGGTCCTCGGCCCACATCCGCCAGTCCTGCAGCGCCCGCAGGCCCCACACGTCCACCACATCGGCCCCGGTACGTCGGGCGATCGACCAGATGTGAGCGTTGTACACCGCCACCTTCGGCCGGATCGCGGCCAGCAGCGGGGCGCGGCGGGTATCGGTGCCGGTGGCCAGCAGCACCTGCGCACCGGCCTCACGGGCACGGCGCACACCGCGCTCCAACCGGGCGGCGAGCCGGTCCGGGTCCGCATTCGGCCGGAGCAGGTCATTGCCGCCGCCCACGATGGACACCAGATCCGGTCCGGCAGCGAGCGCCTCGGGCAGCTGAACGTCCAGGATCGGCCCGAGCAACCGCCCCCGCACGGCGAGGTTCGCGTACTCCAGCCGAGCTCCGCCGTCGGCGACCTGACGTGCGGACAGCGACGCGGCGAGCCGGTCCGCCCACCCCCGCAGGTCCTCCCCATGGCTGCTGTAGGGGTCCCACAGGCCCTCGGTCATCGAGTCTCCGACCGCGATGTACCGGCTCCAGCCCACGCTCACGGCAGCCGCCAGTCGATCGGCTCCGCCCCGGCCGCGGCCAACAGCTCGTTCGCCCGGGAGAACGGCCGGGAACCGAAGAACCCGCGGGAGGCGGACAACGGGCTCGGATGCACGGTCTTGATCATCGGTGTCTGGCCCAGCAGCGGCGCCATCGACTGCGCATCGCGCCCCCACAGGATCGCCACCATCGGCGTCTGCCGCGCCACCAGCGCCCGGATTGCCGCATCGGTGACCTTCTCCCAGCCCTTCCCGCGGTGGGAGGCGGGCTGACCGGGTTGCACGGTCAGGCTCCGGTTCAGCAGCAGCACCCCGGCCGCGGCCCAGGCAGACAGGTCCCCGGTGGTCGGCGCGGGGACCCCGAGGTCCTCGGTCAGCTCCCGGTAGATGTTCTGCAGCGACCGCGGGATCGGGCGCACGTCGGGATGGACCGAGAAGGACAGCCCCATCGCGTGCCCGGGGGTGGGGTAGGGGTCCTGGCCCACGATCAGCACCCGCACCCGCTCGAACGGGTGGGTGAAGGCACGCAGCACGTTCTCTCCGGCGGGCAGGTAACCGCGCCCGGCCGCGTTCTCGGTGCGCAGGAACTCGCCCATGGCGTGGATATCGTCCTCGACGTCGGCCAGCGCGTGGGCCCAGCCCGGCTCGATCAGGTCGGCCAACGGTCGGGGACTGCTTGTTGCTGAGGTCTGCACGGCACTAGCGTGGCACGAGCGCGCAGCGGAGCGCGCCCTGTTATCACAGCACTCGCCGCGGCAGTTGAATGACACGCGTGTCGTTTCCCCTTAGGATGGGGCGACGCAGCGCAGAGCACAACGCTAGGAGGATCGATGTCGGCAGCTCGTCCGCTGACCACCGAGAGCACGACCGCCGCTGGCGACCTCAGCGAGCGGGACGCGCAGATCCTCGCTTTCGAGCGGCAGTGGTGGAAGTATGCCGGCGCGAAGGAGAGCGCGATCCGCGAGCTCTTCGACATGTCCGCCACCCGCTACTACCAGGTGCTGAACACGCTGATCGACGATCCGGCAGCGCTCGCGGCCGAGCCGATGCTGGTCAAGCGGCTGCGCCGGATGCGCTCCACCCGGCAGCGCGAGCGGAGCGCCCGCCGGCTCGGCAATGACCGGTAAGCCGGTACGGACCGGTTAGCCTTCCCCAGTGAGCAACCAGCCCTACCCCTACGACGAGGACGAGTTCGACGCGCTCGGCGCGGACCGCACGCCGGTAGGGGTCCACCGCCGGCCGGTGCCCTGGTGGCGCCACGCCCTGCCGTTCGTGGTGGTGCTGCTGCTGGCGCCGGTGCTCGCCTTCGGTGTGGTGCAGGTGTGGTCGCAGGAAGCCGGGCCGAACTCCGATTCCACCCCGACGGCGGGAACCGACGAGAGTGCCGCCGACGGCTCCGGTGACGGCGGCGAGGAGCCCTCGGGCGACGCCGGCGAGGAGACGGACAGCGCGAGTGAGTCACCTGAGGAGGAGGAGACCACTCCCGAGGACGACCTGGATCGCGATCTGGGGGTCTGGGTGCTGAACGGCAGCGCCACTGTGGGGCTGGCCGGTGAGGTGGCGGGCCAGCTCGAGGACGGTGACTGGACGAACATCGACACGGCCGACTACAGCCGTGAGCTGCCCACGGAGAGTGCGATCTTCTACACCACAGCGGAGATGGCCGAGGAGGCGGAGGCTATCGGCGAGGAACTGGGTATCAGCGCCTTGTACGAGGACCCGGACGCCGCATCGAACGGCGTGGTGATCGTGCTCCGGTCGGACTTCGGGTAGGCCGGCGACGGCGGAGGTCACCGGGGTGAGGCAGGTCGCCCGGGGAGTGCGCTGTGCTGGTCGTGCCGCCGACGGCGCAGCTCAGGCTGGTCCGTCCAGCTCGGTGAGCGTGAGCAGCACCAGGGCACAGCTCCAGGTCAACGGTGCTACGTGCGCGGCAGAGCCGTCCGGGCCCACCTTCTCCGGGATCGAGCCGGTGGCGGTGCGGTGCTCGTCGATCCAGTCGATCCACTGCCAGGCAAGGGACTCCTGCTCGTTGCTGGCCGCGGCCCAGGCGTACAACGCCGTCTCCGGAGTCCAGGACATCGACGGCTCCCGCCAGCTGGCCCCGGGGGCGAGGCCACCGGCCGGGCGCTGCATCGGACCGATCGAGGACTGCCACGCGACCAGGGCGCCGGGCAGGGGCTCGGCGAGGAACGGTGGCAGGATGAACGCCGCCGCTGCGTCCTGGGAGGTGCGCTGCGGGTACCGGCCGTAGCCGTAGGCGCCGAAGTCCTCGGTGATCGCGGTCCGGAGCCGCTCGGCCCGGGCGCCCAGCCCGTCGGCGCGCTCGTCCAGTCGGGCGGTGCGGTGGATCCGTTCGGTGGCCTCCAGGCCGGCGAGCACCGGAGCGGCGGTGCCGAGGGTCACCTGGGACTCCTGGTGCTCCCAGTAGTCTGCGGACGGCAGCGGGAGGCCGGTACCGGTGCTGGTCTGGTCGAGCAGGTAGTCGGTGGACCGTTCGATCAGTGGCGCGAACTGGTGGCGCAGGCTCTCGACATCCAGGCCGAGCTCGGGTGCGGCGACCAGCAGACGGTCCAGCGCCCAGAGCGTCCAGGCGGTGCCGTCGGTCTGCAGACCGCGATCGTCGGGGACCCCGGAGCCGTCCGGCAGGTACCGGGCGTGGAAGGAACCGTCAGCGGCCTGGACCTCCTGAAGGAACTCCAGGACCGAGATGGCATCGGCCGGATGCCCGGTCGCGGTGTAGGCGGCCGCAACGAACGAGGCGTCCCGCGGCCAGACGTAGCGCCAGTTGGTCGAGGGGCCGGCGAGCACGGCGCCGTTATCCCGGGTCAGGGTGCGCAGATCGAGCAGGGCCGTGGTGGCCAGGTCGGCGTAGCCGTGAGCGGACCCCGGGATGTCGCCTTCGGCAAGCCACCGGTGGCTGGCATCGGCGAGCAGCTCGGCGGCCTCCAGCTCCTCACCCGGGCCGGGGTCCAGGACTCGGGTGCCGGCCAGGTACTGCGGCTGGTCGCCGGCCGCGACGATGGTGGAGTTGCCTTCGGCGTCCACGGCGACACCGTTCTGATAGAGGGAGTTGTGCGCGACCGGCGCACTGGGCTTCACCAACGCCGCAGCGGCCACCAACGCGACGGCCACCACGAGGATGGCCACCACGGTGAGCGGTCGCAGGCGGAATGTCATCTACGCAAAGCGTAGGTCAGCAAGCGCCTGCGCGTCGCGTCTCACAGTTCGAGCTGTCACCTGCCCTGCAGATGAGATTCGCGTCCGGATTATGGATTCGTTACCAATTCGTGATGCCGGTTGGTGGAGTGATGCGCCTGCGCACCCGTAAAGTGTGGCGCATCAGGAGGGCTCACAAGGCGCTCCTGAATGTCTGTACAACCACCCATCCGTGGATGGTCTCCCGCAGGGGGCCCGCTACGGCCACGGTCCATAACGACAGGCTCGGGGGAGTCACGTGCAACCAAGGCAGAAAACTGCGCGCACATCAGCGCGCGCCCAGTGGCGGAAGCCGCTGGCCATCGCGACGGCATCGGTCGCCGCTGTAGCACTGGGGGCGGTCGGACTGTCCGGCCCGCTGACCCCAGCGTCCGCTGCCCAGTCGGATGAATCAGAGGCCGAAGGCCGTCTGATCGCCGGCGGCGGGGTGGTGAACCTCAACGACATCGCCGAGATCGCGGGCGCCTACAGCGCTACACCGACGGCGCCCGGTGAGGTCAACAGCCCGTTGTCGCTCGAGGTGCTGAACGCCCTGAACATCGACCTCGGCGACGGCCTGCAGCTGTTCGGCGAGAACGGTGTCATCGGCGTCGGCGCGCTCGGACAGTATGCGAACACGGCAGAGGGCGCCGACCCACTTGCCTCTGCGGGCCTGGTCAACGCCGACGGATCGATTGCCGTCGGCAGTGGTGACCCGGCGGAGAATGCCTACCTGGACCTCTCCCCGCTCCTCGACGAGGCCGGCCTGGACGGGCTTCTCGACGACGCTCGCGTGGAGCTCGGCGCGATCTCTGCGCTCGCTACCGTCGACGAGACCGGCGCGCCGGTCGGCGACTACCAGATCGCCAACGGCACGCTGCTGCTGACCAGCCCGGCGATCGCAGACCTGAGCGGGACGCTTTCGGAAGGTCTCGATCAGGTCTCCGGGCCGATCAACGATCTGGCCGGCGAGGGCGGTGTCATCGACACCACGATCGACCCCCTCCTGGACGACCTGACCTCCACCCTCAACACCCTGCTCTTGGGGGTTGGGTCCATCGACGACCTCGGTGTGACCGCCACGGTGGATGTGGACCTCCAGGCCGCACTGGACTCCGCCCTTGGCGAGCCGATTACCGGCCCGGACTCGGCGGTGACCATCGACCTGAGCACCGGTGAAGTGAGCGTCGATCTGGCTCGCTTGGTGGCAGACAGCCAGGGCGGTGTCTACGACGGCACGCTGAACAACCTCCCGGTGAACACCGAGGTGCTCGGCCCGGACGTGATCCAGGCAGCACTGGATGGTGCGATCGGTAGCACGCTGGACCAGATCCCGGCCCTGGTGGTCGAGGCTGTGACCGATGCGCTGCATGCAGCGGACGTCAATATTGCCATTCAGGGTGACATCAACTCGCTCCTGGGCAACATCGGCGAAGTGGATGTCCAGCTCAGCGGAACCCTGGGCGACTTCGTCGGTGCTGAGGGCGCCACGGAGCCAGTCGTAGACACCTCAGGGACAAATGTCGTTGGTCTTCCCGTGGGTCAGCTTCTTGAGCCGATCCTGCAGACAGTGACGAACACGATCCTGCCGGCGCTGGTCACCCCGCTGAGTGAGGCGATCACCGACGAGGGCACGCTGGACACGATCTTCCGTCCGGCAGTCGAGGCACTGAACGAGGTGCTCTCTCCGCTCGCAGGGCTCATCACGGACAACCTGATCTCGCTGACCGCGAACGTCCAGGAAACCCCTGGCGACTTCGTGGACGAGCGCGGTTACGACCCGGAGTCCTTCACCCAGCGCGCGCTGCAGCTCAACCTGCTGCCGAACGACCCGCTGGTTGAGCTCAGCCTCGCCTCCGCCACCGTGCGGCTCGCCGAAGAGGACCAGGACCCGGACACCGACGCAGATGCCGCGGCTGACCCGGATGCTGAGGCAGACCCGGATGCTTCGGCGGATGACTCGACCGACCCGGACAGCTCGGCGGATGACTC
>DXBY01000256.1 GCA_019116305.1 Candidatus Ruania gallistercoris
GGGCCGTCACCGAGCCCCAGCTCGGCCCACCGTCGGCTCAGTGGGGTGGCGGAGAAGTCGGTGAAGTCCATCCCCCAGCCGAGGGTGTTGGTGAGTAGGTCGCGCACGGTCGCGGAACGTTCGGCGGGCACAGCATGTAAGGGTGGTGCAAGAACGTGGTGCTGCAGTGGGGAGATGGCACGCACGAACACGGCACGACGGACCCTGACCGCTCTCGGTGCTGCAGGTGCACTCGCCGCCGGGGTACTTGCCGGCGCTCTGCCGGCTACCGCCGCGCCGAGCAGTTCCGATCCGGACGCACCGGTCACGATCGAGGCACCGGACGGTACCGCTGCCCTGGCCGCGCCCGGCGGTGAGGTGACCCCGAACGGGAGCACCTATCATTGCTCACCGAACTGGTGCTACCAGACCATCTGGGACAACGCCGCGAACGACGCCGGGGGCCGGTGGGCACAGTCCATCCTCAGCGAGCGTGGCGACGACCTGGAGCTCTACCGGGCGAGCTTCTGGCCCCGAGGGGAGACGCTCAACCTGCTGGACAGCATCAGCGATGGTGACCAGGCCCGTGCGAACGTGGAGGTCCGCAACCGTAACGGCACCGTCGTGGACCGGGACACCTTCCGCACGAGCAGCAGCGCAGAGTTCAACCTCGGCACCCCGGACGGCACCGGCAACATCCCCGAGGGCTACCAGGTGTGGGTGCAGGTGTGCGTGGGCAACACCGGCCACTGCGCCCCGTGGGTGATGGGCGTCGCCTGAGGCACACCCGATCCGAGCCCAGGGCACCGAGACCGGTCCGATCCCCACACGCCGGTCCCGGTGCCCTGCTGCGTACGGTGAAAGACCAGTGTAAGGACCCTCTGCTGCACTGGACCCCATGGGGATCACACAGAAGACACGACGCACACTGACAGCACTCGGCGCGGCCGGAGCGCTCACTGCCGGAGTACTGGTCGGCGCGATGCCGGCCACGGCGGCACCGAGCAGCCCCGGCGCCGCCGACCCGATCACGATCGAAGCGCCGGAGGACCCCGCAGCGCTGGCGTCGCCCGACGGGGAGGTGAGCCCGACCGGGAACATCCACCACTGCAGTGGCGCCTGGTGCTTCCAGAGCATCTGGGACAAAGCGTCGAACGACGCCGGCGGCTGGTGGGCACAATCGATCATGTACGTCGAAAGCAGCACCACGGACCGGTACCAGGTGAGCTTCTGGCCCAGGGGCGAAACCCTGAACGTGATGGACCGCCGTAGCGATGGCCAGCCGGCGCGTGCCGAGGTCAGGGTGGAGAACCGCAGCGGCGTCACCGTGGACCGGGACACCTTCTACACCACCTACGACAGCACCTTCAACCTCGGTACCCCCGACGGCAGCGGGAACATCCCCGAGGGCTACCGGGTCTACATCCGGGTGTGCATCGGCAACAGCGACCAGTGCAGCGTGTGGACGCAAGGCGTCGCCTGAGCCGACGCTCAGCAGTGGGCACCGAGACGGGCTGAGCCCTGGTCTCGGTGCCCTGCTGCGTGCCACGGGCGCCCACCGCGAGTGTCCGGCGGTGAGTATCGTTGGCCGGACGAGGGGCAGAGCCTGGCCCCGGCGGCGAAGGAGTGCGGTGAGCGGGACCGACCTGTCGGCGAACTCAAGTGCCGGAGCGCGGGTGCGCGACTTCTACGCGGGGTGGCGCTACACCGCGGTCGGTGTCCTCGGCGCGGGAATGCTGGTGCTCGGCCTGATCGGCTTCTACCAGTCCGTTCCAGGCATCGGCTTCACCGATGCGCTCTACGCCACGGTTCGACTCTTCGTGTTCGAGTACGATCTCGACGGCGATCCCTCGCCTGCCCTCGATATCGCTCGTTTCGGTGCAGGTGCCGTGGTCTACCTGGCGGTCGCCATCGCTGCGCTGGGGATTCTCGAGCGTCAGTTCACCCTGGCACGCGCAGCGCGGCTGCGCGGACACGTCGTCGTGGTCGGCAACGGACGCGAGGCCGTTCCGATCGCGATCAACTTCCGCAGCACCGGTCTGGCGCCACGATCGCTGGTGATCACTGACGACGACAGCGTGGTCACCCAACGCAGGAGCGGTGTCATCCAGCTGCCCTCCGTCTCCGACGAGACTCTGCGGCGGGTGGTCGATCATGCCGCCCAGATCTTCGTGGTCGGTGAGAATGACGAACAGACCGCCCAGCTGGCACACCGCCTGCGCGGTCTGGCTATAGACTCCGACTTCCCCACGACGGTGATTCTCAGCGACCGGAATCTCGTCGGACACTGGGCGAGCGCAGCCCCTGAAGCAGCGATCTGCCGACCGGTGCAGACCGCCATCTCCACACTGCGCAGGAAGCCGCCGTTCCTCGACGATGCGATGGTGCCGACGCCGATCGTCGTCGGGGATGGCGCCCAGGCTGCCGAGCTCGCCCGCTGGATCGTCACCGGCTGGCAGCAGCCAGGTGAGCAGCTGCGCGTGTACTGCGTCGGCGCACACCGGCAGTGGGTCGACGAAGCGGCGATCGGGATCGAGGAACGGGCTGATCTGGTCTGGGTCCCGATGGAGCCCAGTGTGGCCTTGGCACCCCGCGCGATCCGGCAGCTGCTCGCCGAGCATCCAGCACCGGACGAACGGTTCGCCCATGCGGATGCCCGCATCTACGTGGCCTATCCGGACACCTCCGCCACGGTCCCGATCGCCGCTGCCATCGCACGGCGGATCGACGGTGCGGACGTGACCGCCGTGGTCGATGACGCTGACGCCTGGAACAGTACGGTGGACGACTCGGTCGGGTTGCGCATGGTCTCGTCCCTGCAGCTGCTGAGCGACCCCGCCACGCTGCGCCTGTCTGCAACCGAGCTGCTCATCGGGGAGCTGGTGGCCGACGCCGCGCGCTGGCCCGCGGAGACGCCCAGTGCGTTCGGGCCGGTGGTGCGCCCCGGCGATCGGGCCGCGGTTCTGGCCGATCAGCCGCCCGCGGTGCGCACGGCCGTACGGGCCGTGGCCGAGAACATCGAAGCGATCCTTGCCGCCGCCAACCTTGTGCTGGACAAGGGGTTCCCGGCGGAGGTGCCCACCCTGGTGCTCTCCCCGGCGGAGCTCACCATGATCGAAGCGGTTCTGGCCGGACAGCTGGACGCCCCCGCACCGGAGGGCCCCGCACCGGCCGGCGCGAACGCTGCGGAGGAGGACGGGCCCCGCAGTCCGGACGAGGGCCGACTACGGCGGCTGGAGCTCGCGGCGCGGCTGCCGGTGCTGGCGGCTCGGGCCGGGATGGTGCCGGTCCGCCGCGGGCGGAGCGAGAGTGTGCTGACCGATGAGTCCGTACGGGAGCTCGCCCTCGAGGTGCACCAGGACTACCTGCGCACCGCCGGCGCCACCGCGAACGCCACCGACTCGGCCAATGCCGACCTGACCTGGGCCGAGTTGTCCGAGACCGAGCAGCGCTCGAACATCGCTCAGGTGGTAGACATCCCGGTCAAGCTCGCAGCCCTCGATCTGGTGTGGCGCTCGTCCACGGCGCCGTCGCCGTATGACTTCTCCGACGCCGAGGTGGAGCTGCTCGCCGCTCTGGAGCATCGCCGGTGGGTGCACTTCCAGCTGCGCAACGGCCGCGACCGGCACACCTTCAACACCACCTGGGAGCAGCTGAGCGACGGTGTCCAGGAGTACGATCGCGCCCCCGTCCACCTGATCAGCCGCCTGCTCGCCCAGCGCGGGTACGAGATCACCGCACCGAGCTGACCGCAGCGATGCTGGGATAGCAGGGCCACGGATCGGCCGCAGACCGGTACCGGATCAGCGGCGGCCGAGCAGCTCCTCGAACGTGGTCACCACCGGCGGCGGCTCCGGGGAGGTCCACATCTGGTTGGTCAGCAGCACCCCGGTGCGGCAGGTCGCCGGGTCGTTCGTCCAGGTGGAGCCGAGTCCGCCGGCCCAGCCGTAACTGCCCGCACCGGGACCGTTCTCGGCGGCGGTGAGCAGCACGCTCAGGCCAAAGCCCCAGCCGGAACCCGGGTCCGGGCGGCTGACCCGGAGCTGGGCGGCACTCAGCCGGTTGGTGACCATGGCATGGACCAGCTCCGCCGGCAGCAGGACCCGGCCATCGACGCTGCCGCGACCCTGCAGCAGCTTGGCGAAGCGCGCATAGTCGGCGACAGTGGAGACCAGACCGCCGTCCCCGCCCTCGTACGGCCGTGGCGCGCTCCACTGCCCGTCCGCCGGATCGTAGATCTCCTCCCCCTCCCCGTAGCAGGGTCCGAACCGGGAGAGCTTCTCGGCCGGCACCCAAAAGCCGGTGTCGACCATCCCCAACGGCTCGAAGATCCGTTCGGCGAGGAACTCCGCGAGCGAGCGGCCCGCCGCGCGGGCGATGAGGAAGCCGAGCACCACCGAGGAGGTGTTGTACAGCCACCGTTGTCCCGGCTGGTACTGCAGCGGCAGGGTTCCGGCCCGGGCCAGCCACTCATCGGGTGGCAGCTGCTCGGCGGGACCTGGTGGGCCGTCACCGAGCCCCAGCTCGGCCCACCGTCGGCTCAGTGGGGTGGCGGAGAAGTCGGTGAAGTCCATCCCCCAGCCGAGGGTGTTGGTGAGTAGGTCG
>DXBY01000257.1 GCA_019116305.1 Candidatus Ruania gallistercoris
GTAGCGAGCTGACGGTCGGGACGTCCACTCTCGATCGGGCGCACAGCGGCCCACCCACGGCCGGCCCAGCCACGGCCGGACCATCCGCCACCGCGCCACCCGCCACCGGCCCTGTCGCCACTGAACCGGCCGCCCGCTCCGGTTACGACTGGCCGGTCGTCGGTGATGACGGCCCGCCGCAGGTGCTGCGCGGATTCGATCCGCCGCCGCAGCCGTGGCTGGCCGGGCACCGTGGCGTGGACCTGGCCGCGGAGGTGGGTACTGTGGTGCGCTCCGCGGGCCCGGGCACTGTGGCGTTCGCCGGCATGGTCGCCGGGCGGCCGGTGGTCTCCGTCCAACACCCGGACGGCCTGCGGACCACCTACGAACCCGTGACGCCCACCGTGCAGGCGGGGGACGCCGTCGAGCAGGGAACGGAGCTCGGGGAGCTGACCGATGCCGGCTCCCACTGCCCGACCGCCTGCCTGCACTGGGGTGTGCGCACCGGCGCCGACGCCTATCTGGACCCGCTGCTGCTCGTCGGCGAGGAGGTGGTCATCCGGCTCTATCCACCGGCTCCGGGATAACCCTCCCGTCCGTGTCCGGGTGTCCGTCCGCCCCGCTCAGGGATAGGCGTGCACCAGCTGGGCGCGGAACGGCACCACCAGGGAACCATCGGCCTCAGCGAACTCGGTGAGTTGGGTCAGGGTGCTGCGGGCCGCCTCGAGTGCTGCATCGGTGCTCAGGCGGGCACCCCAGGGCATCCCGCGCAGGCGTTCGGTAGCGGCGGCGATCGTGCCGGCCAGCCGGATCCGCAACGTGACCTCCCGGCGGGCCGGTTCGTGCCAGCCGGCTGCGCGCAGCTCACCGGTGAGCTGCTCGGCGCCGCAGCCGGTGGCAGCGCGGAGCACCTCGACCGCCTCGGTCGCCCCCTGCTCGGTCAGCGCACGCTGGTAGGCGGCCAGGTACGGGTTGGCCTCGATCGGGGACCACACAGTGGCCGCGAACGAGCCGGTCTGGCGCACCACCCGCAGCGCTTCGGCCATCGCCGCGCGTGGCTGCGCGAGTGCCGTCATCCCGTGCAGGCTGAGCACCACGTCCTGACTGTCGGAGGGCAGCGGCAGGCGGTCCGGCTCCGCCTGCAACCACTCGATCGCGTACCCGGCGCCGTGCCCGGCGGCGACCTGCACCATGGCCGCATCCGGGTCCACACCCACCACGGTGCCCATCGGTCCGGCCCGCTCGGCCGCGACCCGCGCGGCGAAGCCGGGACCGCAGACCACATCGAGCACCGCGGCCTCGGTGCGCACCTGGGCGGCGTCGGCCAGCACCACCGCGAGCGGGACCATCAGTGGCTCCGCCGTGCGGTCGTACCGGGCCGCATCGTCCGGGGAGTATGCGGGCATCGTCGCCATGCTCACCAGCCTAGGACACGCCCTTCCGGGTCGCATGGGCCCTGCGGCACCCAGACCCGCTCCGAGGTCTGCACCTGCCCGACCGGGTGGCATGGCCGCTGCCCTCAGGCACGTGGATGAGCCTGGGTGAACGCCGACCGCAACCGCTCAGTGGAGACGTGGGTGTAGCGCTGGGTGGTGGACAGGGATGAGTGTCCGAGCACCTCCTGCACCGAACGCAGGTCTGAGCCGCCGTCGAGCAGGTGGGTGGCCGTGGAGTGCCGCAGTCCGTGCGGGGCCAGGTCCCGCACTCCGGCGAGAGCGGTGCTGCGGTGCACCAGGTCGCGCACCTGGCGAGCGCCGAGCCGCCGGCCGCGGTTACCGAGGAAGAGCGCACCGGGATCGGCGCCCGGACCGGCGAGCAGGTGCCGGCGCACGGACAACCACTGCTCGACGGCGGTGCTCGCCGGGCGGCCGAACGGCACCATCCGCTCCCTGTCGCCCTTGCCGAGCACCCGAAGCAGCCGCTCGCCCAGGTTCAGGTCGGCCACATCGGCGCTGACCAGCTCGGAGACCCGCACCCCGGTCGCGTACAACAGCTCCAGCACTGCCCAGTTTCGGGTGGCGCGGGCGGTATGGGTGATATCGCCGGCTGCCGCGATCTGCTCCCGGGCGGCGTCCATCACGGCGGCTGCCTCGGCAGCGCTGAGCACCTGCGGCACCGTGCTGCCCGGTCGCGGGGAGAGCAAGCGCTGGCCCGGGTCGGTGGCGATCCGGCCGGTGCGGTGCGCCCAGGCGGTGAAGCAGCGCACAGCAGCCACCCGCCGCGCCAGCGTGGCACGGGCCAGCCCGCGGCCGGACTCCTGGGCGAGCCACTGGCGCAGCACGGGCAGGGACAGGGCGGACAGGTCGGCCCCGCCGGTGCCGTCCGCCTCGTGCGGAAGAACGCCGAGCAGGGTGAGGACGTCACCGCAGTAGGCGCGCACGGTGTGCTCGGACAGGCCACGCTGGATCGCCAGGTGGCCCGCGAAGGCATCGAGCAGCCCGGCGTCGCGCTGCTCCTCGGCCGTGGTCATGGCGCCAGCCTGGCACGGGCGGGGCACTGCGCGGTCGAGGCGGGCCGGGCGACCGCAGAACCCGGAGCTGCCCGCCGTTATGCGGATCGTCGGCTGGACCGGCGCCAGCGCACCCCGTCGCGCTCCACCCGGCCGGCGAGCTCGAGGAAACCGAGTGCGGACCGTACCTCCGGCTCAGCGAGCCCGGCGCTGCGCACCAGCGAGACCAACTCCACCCCGGCCCGAGCCGGCATCGCGTCCAGCACCTGAGCCTGACCGGGGTCCAGACCGTCCAGGAGTCCGGCCGGAACCGGCGGCGCAGCGGGGCCTGCTGTGGCGTCCAACGGGCCGAGCAGCTCAAGCACCTCGGCGGCCTCGGTCACGCACACCGCACCCTCCCGGATCAGCCGGTGGCAGCCGGCTGACGTGGCGGAGGTGACCGGTCCGGGCACGGCGGCCACGGTGCGGCCCAGCTCGGCGGCGTGTCCGGCCGTGTTCAGCGCTCCGGAGCGCCAGGACGCTTCCACCACGACCGTCACCTCGGCCAGGGCGGCG
>DXBY01000258.1 GCA_019116305.1 Candidatus Ruania gallistercoris
CGGCACCGGCATCACCGGTGTGCACGGTCGCGGTGGTGACCCCGTCCGAGCCGAGCACCGCCTCGTGGCTGATCGAGCCGTCCCCGCCCGCGGCGAGGCTCTGCGGGTTCGCACCCTCACCGCCGGTCTGCTCGGCACGCAGCACCGGTTGCTTGTTCTCCTCGTCCCAGGCCCAGACGTCGGTGAAGTCCCAGCCCAGCCCGGTGAAGAACTCCTCGGTGCGCAGCTCCTCGTCCGGCACCTCGGCGCCCTTCCAGTTGTCCGCCGCCGGTGGGTCCTCGAGCGTCTCCTCGCTCACCGGAACCGCGGCACTGGTGTGGTTGTCCGCCAGGTCGGCACTCTGCCCAGACAGCACCCGGCCCACGATCCCGTGCGCATAGCTCGGTGCGGTGACCTCAGCATTCAGGGACACCACGTGCTGGACCACGGTGCCGTCGTAGCCGTAGCTGACCACACCACCGGCGTTCCGCTCCTGCGCCGTCACCGCACCGGTGGCGAACACGTTCTCGGTCACCGAACCGCCCATCGCGATACCGGCCACACCTCCGGAGTAGAGCGCAGTGGCGTGCACATCGGCAGTGGAGTAGCTGTCCCGGAGCGTGCCGTGGTGCTCACCGACGATCCCGGCCACCCGGGTCTCGGCGGTGATCGCGCCGGAGGCGCGGACCTGCTCGATCGTGCCGTGGTTCACATCGGCCAGCAGCCCGGCGTTGGCCGCTTCCGTGCTCACCTCGCTGTGCACCCCGAGGTTGCGGATCGTGCCCTCGTTGTCCGCGAACAGGCCGGCACCCTCGTTCGGTGGCGCGGTGTAGTTGCTGATCACATGCCCGCCGCCGTCCAGCACACCGGTGAACGGCACCTCGCTGCCGAGCTGGGACATCGTGGTCTCGCCCAAGTCGAGATCGGTGGTGAGCTGGTAGACGCCGTCAGGATCGTTGGCGAGGTTCGCCAGGTCGCCGGCGCTCTGGATCAGGTACGGGTCCTCGGGGGTGCCGCCGCCGTCCATCCCTTCCCGCACAGTGATCGCCGGAGCGAGCGGCTCCCCGGAGTCCAGGCCGTCCCAGACGAACACCCGCACGGTCTCACTGGTGTCCACCGGCAACGGGGAGTCGAAGGTGACGTACTGCTCCCGGCCCTGGTGGTCCAGGCTCACGTCCAGCGTACGCAGCTCGTTCATCTGCTCCTGGTCCCGGTCGTAGGTGGCCGCAACCACTGTGACCTCATCGCGGCTGCCCGGGTAGCTGAGCAACCCCACACCGGCGAGCTGGTCGTCGACGATGTCGGTGGAGGAGACCTCCCAGTGCTCGCTCGGTTTGGTCACCGTGACGCTGTCCACTGTGCGCCCGTCGATCGTCCGGGTGGTCAGCTCCAGCCCCTCCTCGGTGACCTGCAGCACGCCACCCATCTGGATGTCCTCGTCGAAGACGACGTCGTCCCACCAGTGCTCGCTGTTGTCGTAGAACTTCGGCCCGGCCGAACCCATCGTGACGAACGTGGTGCCGAGCTGCTCCTCCTCCGGGGTCTCGGCCAGGCGTCCGTCGTAGATGGTGGAGCGCTTGTACACGTGGTCGTGGGCGCCCAGGTACAGGTCGACGCCGAGCTGGTCGAGCGCAGCGGTGACCCGGGGTCGGTCGGCCGCCAGGTCGGAGTCGTTGCCGTGCCGGCCGCCGTAGTAGGAGTAGTGCCCGACGACGACGTTCCAGTCCGCGGTCGAGGATCGGATGTCCTCGGTGAGCCAGGCGAGCTGGGAGTCGATATCGGCAGTGGAGTTCAGCACCGCGAAGTGGATGTCGCCGCGGTCGAAGGAGTAGTTGCTCTCCCCGATCGCCCCGCCCTCGGGCAGGTCGTACATGTTTGAGAAGATCGCCGTGGTCTCCTCGGACTGGGAGTTGTAGTCCAGGTCGCCGTAGGTCTCGTGGTTGCCGGCGACCGGGGCCACCTGCAGGTCGAGGCCGCCGTAGACGTGCTCGAACGCCTCGTCCCAGTACTGACCGCGTCCCCCGTTGTCCACCAGGTCACCGGTCTGCAGCACGGTACGGCCACCGGGCTCATCGGTGCGCAGCTCGTCCAGTACACCGCGCAGCAGGCCCAGATCGTCGGCATCGTGGCTGGTGGCCTGCAGGTCACCGAGCACGTACACCGGTTCGTTCTCCTCGGCGGCCGCGACGAACTCCCCCTGGACCTCTGTCCAGGCCGAGTCGTCCGACGGCGCTGGTGCTGCGCCGTCGACCGCGACCCCGAACCGGTACGCGTACTCCTGGCCCGCGGACAGACCGGTCACATCGAACTCGTGGCTGCGCAACGTCTGCCCGGTGATCGAGTGCTGGTACTCCGGCTCGTCGTTGCCGATGGTGTTCACCTCGTACGGCCCGCCGTTGGTCGAGGTGAGCACCTCCGCACCGGTCCAGTCCTCCTGGTCGGCGGGGCGGACCTGGGCGTAGACCTGCTCGATGCTGCGGTCGGTGGAGACGGCGAGCCCGCTGCCGTCGGCCTGGTCGGCCACAGTGGCGGTGCTGCCGAAGTACTGGAACACCCCGGCCGGGTCGAGGTCCTCCTGGTCGATGGTGATCCGCAGCAGCTCGGCGTTGATGTTCCCGGTCTCGTCCTCGGCCTTGACCACCACGAAGTGGTCCTCATAGCTACGCACCTGGAACGCGCCGTCGGAGACCGGCACCTCCCCGGCGCCGTCGTACACCTCGTAGCTGACCGTCGGGGTGGCGCCGGAATCGTCGGTGGCACTCACCTCGGGCAGGGTGATCTGCTCCCCGTAGCCGGCGCTCTGCGGAACCTCGCCGGTCACGGTGATCTCCGGAGCGTAGTTCGCACCGCGCGTGGTCTCCCCGATCCAGATCGGTGCGGAGACGATGAAGTCCCCGTCAGCCTGGTCGGCGCGGACATAGTAGAAGTCACCCTCGGCCACGTCCGCGTCCAGGGAGAGCTCGAGCTCGTTCCCCTCGACATCGGCGAACGTGTGCGCCACCTCGCCGCCGTTGGTGAGCAGCTGCACCGAGGTGAAGGAGTCCTCCTCGTCCGGGTCGCTCAGCTGCACCGTGAACGCCGTCGACGTGGTCTCCGCCGGCAGAACCGAGCCCATGATCGCCTCGTCCGCGCCGAAGGCCAGCACAGTGTTGACGTCCTGGGTGGAGTACACGCTGCGGTCCCGCATCGCGCTGTACAGCCCGTCGGGGGAGTGCTCGTCGGTCCAGATGCCGGTGATCGACTCGTCCGAGGTGACCCAGTTGTCCGAGTGCTCGTCGCCGTTGAACACCGGGCCCAGGTGCCACCCGGTCTCCAGCGCGAGCTGGTACTGCTCGTACTGGTTCTCGTCCTTGACCTCGATGAGCTCGATCCGCTCGTCCACCACCGGGTCCAGGCCGTTGAACTCGAAGAAGTTGCCCTTGTTCGAGGGGTTCGGGTGGTTGAACTGTGCGATCGCTTCCGGGTCCAGCTTGAGCCGGGCGAAGAACGTGTACATGTCGTACTTCAGGTCACCGGTGCCGAACTCGTTCGGGTAGCCGTCCACACTGCCCTGCTCAGTGGCTCGGGCGGTGGCGTGCCAGTCGGCGTTGAACACGTTGATGTGCCCGGTGCCGTCGTACCAGGTGTTCTCGATCGCGGGGATGACGGTGAGGTCGTCGTGCTCGGCGTTGTACTGCTCGGCCTGTTCGTGCACCCACCGCCACTCCTCGGAGTCGGCCTCTCGCCAGTCCTGCACGAAGTCGTCGCCGTTACGCAGGTCCCACATCACGTCGTGCTCGCTGACGGTGAAGAAGTCCGCGTCGGTCTCCTCCGCCACGTGCTCGAACGCATCACCCGGGAGCTCGACCCCGTCGCTGACCGAGGTGTGCGAGTGCATCTCGCCGGTATAGAGATCTCGACCGAGGAACGACGGTCGATCCTCCTCCGGTGCGTCGGCGGTTGCCGGTGCGAGCGGCAGAACGCTGCCAAGACCCACCATGCTTGCGATGACCAGTGCAGACGTCAGACGTCGGCGCATGAAAAAATCCCCTCGTGCCCGTCTTCGGGCGGTTCTCATGGTTCCCCTGCGAGGGGAGGCTAGAGGAACCCGATGCGACCTGACAAGGGCCGCCGAGGTCACGACCCGGCGATCTGCTCCCGAAACTGCGCCTGCGCCGGCTCGTCGATCAGCACGAATCGCACCAGCTCGACGGCGGAGCCCGGGTGGCTCTGGTCCCAGCCCTGCGTAGCACGCACCGCGATCTGCGCGACGGTGGCCATCTGCCAGCCGAACACGCCGGCGCTGACCGCGGGGAAGGCGAGGCTGCGGGCCCCGATCTGTTCCGCCACATCGAGGCTGGAGGTGAAGCAGGCGGCCAGCAGTGCGGGATCGGTCTGGCCGGCGTGGGCGTTCGGGCCGACGGTGTGGATCACCCACCGAGTGGGCATGTTTCCGGCGCCGGTGGACACCGCGTGACCGACCGGCAGACCCGCTGGCAGGGTGCTCTCCCGCAGCCGGCGACACTCGGCGAGCAGATCCGGACCGGCCGCCCGGTGGATCGCGCCGTCCACTCCCCCGCCGCCGAGCAGGGAGGAGTTGGCCGCATTCACCACGGCGTCCACCTGCTGGCTGGTGATGTCCCCGACCACAGCTTCGATTCGCATGGTGCCACTCTGCCATCGGCGAGCTCGCGTGGACGATCAGTGTCGTGATAGCACCAGCAAACGTCCGCACGAGCGCGCCGCAGCGACGCGGTCAGGCTGTCGGGGTGTCCAGGACCAGGGTGACCGGGCCGTCGTTGGTCAGCTCCACCGCCATGTCCGCACCGAACACACCGGTCGCGGTCACCACACCCCGCTCCCGCAGGGCGTCGACGACGGCGTCCACCAGGGGCTCAGCCACGTCGCCGGGGGCGGCCTCGGTCCAGGAGGGGCGACGGCCCTTGCGGGCCTGCCCGTAGAGGGTGAACTGGCTGACGACCAGCACCTCGGCGCCGATCTCGGCCACCGAGGACTCCTCGCGCAGGATGCGCAGGTCGGCGATCTTGCGGGCCAGCCACTGGGCGTCGGCCGCGGTGTCGGTGTGGGTCACCCCCACCAGGGCCACCAGCCCCGTCCCGATCACCCCGACCACCTCATCGCCGACGCTCACCTGGGCGCGGGTCACTCGCTGCAGCACGGCACGCACTGCTCAGCCCTCGCCCGCAGCACCAGGCGAGGCACCGCCGTCGACCTGGAACGCGGGCAGCACCGAGCCGACCGGTTCCCCGTGCCCGAGCACTGGCACCTGCGCCCACGGCCACGGACCCCGCTCCCCCAGCGCGTGCAGCGCGGCGGCGAGCAGCACCGGCCGAGGGCGGGAGGCGCCGTCAGCGATCTTGAGTGCCACGGCACGACCATCCGGCAGCGCCGCGGCATACACCCCGTCGGCACCATCCTTGGCGATCAGCCCGGGCACGGACTGCATCGCCTCCGTGGCGTCCCGACCGGTGCCGGCCACCAGGAACGGGTGCGCCCGCATGGCCGCCGCCACCCGGTGCTCGGCCGTGCCGCCGGCGGCGGTGGCGATCCGGGTGAACGCCCGGGCCAGCCCGCGCACCGTGGTGGAGGGTTGCGGAGCGCCGCACCCGTCCACGGCCAGATAGCGGATCTCCGCACCGGTCAGCTCGGCGATCACCGCAAGGATGTGCTGCTGCAGCGGGTGCTCCGGATCCAGGTAGGCCTCGGTGGCCCAGCCGCGGTGCACACAGGTGGCGAGCATGGCAGCGTGCTTGCCGGAGCAGTTCTGCGCGATCGGCTCCTGGATGCGGCCGGCATCCCGCCAGGCGGCCGCGGCGGCGGCGTCCACCGGCCAGTCCGGGGTGTTCTGCAGCTGGTCCTCGGCCAGACCGGCGTCGGTGAGCAGCCCGCGGACTACCTCCCGGTGCCGGGTCTGCCCGTTGTGCGAGGCACAGGCCAGCGCGATCTGCTCCGCGGTCAGCCGCACGCCCGCGCGCAGCATCGCCACGGTCTGCAGCGGTTTCAGCGAGGAGCGGGCGTAGATTTGCTGCTCCGGCTCGCCGAGGGTGAGCACCTCGGTACCGTCGGCCGCCACGGCAAGCAGGTGCCCGGCGTGCACGGACTCGATCATTCCGGAGCGCACCACCCAGGCCAGCTCGGCGCCGCGGGCGGGCACCTCCAGCGGGGGCGGCGGCTTCACCAGCGTCCCCGGCCCGATCCGCCGCCGGAGCCCTTGCCGTACCGCGAGACGGCGGGGCGCACATCGGCCAGGTAGACCCCGGCCGGCACGCCGCCCAGCAGCATCAGCAGCAAGGTGCCCCCGCCACCGCCGCTGGGGATGCCGAGGAACGCCACCAGGGTGGCACCGCCGGTGATCAGGCACCAGAAGCCCTTGGTGCGTTTGTCGGCGCTGACGAAAGCGCCCGCGGGCCGGATCGCCGCGTCGATCAGCGACCAGGCCGCCAGGGCGAACGCCACCAGCGCGAGTGCGAGAAACAGGTACCCCTGGATGGTCGCGATGATCACAGTCAGAGCCTACGCGAGAGCCTCGCCCACTCTCGCGTCGTCAGGGTGCGGGCCTCGCGTCGTCAGGTGGCGGGTGCGCTCTGGCGCACTCCCGACCTGAAGACCGGGGGCTAGCTCGCGCTCTGCACGACCGGTGGGTCCGGAGGCTCCGGTCCGCCGGTGGCCGCGAGCGCCTCACGCGCCTGGGTCCCGGTCAGCCCGGTGAGTTCGAGGAGGTCCACCACCAGGGAGCGGATCAGCACCACCAGGGTCTGCGTCGGCCAGCCGGTGAACTCGCGCGGGTCGAGCCGGCCGGCCACCTCGAGCAGGTACGGCCGCAGCCCGATCAGCTGGGCGTTCGAGCCGAGCGCGAAGGACAGGTCATTCACCGAGCGGGCGATCCGGTCCAGCAGGTCGGCGAGCGCCTGGTGCTGGGCCATCTCCCCGGCCACGACCCCGGCCCGGCGGGCGATCACCCGGGTGTTCCGCATCGCCCGGTCGGCCAGGGTGGCGCTGCGGTGCATGCGG
>DXBY01000259.1 GCA_019116305.1 Candidatus Ruania gallistercoris
GGAGTCGGCGATGTCCAGGTTCCGCATAGTCAGCTGCCCGATCCGGTCGGTCGGACCGAAGGCGGCGTTCTCGGTGCGCTCCATGGACAGCTTGTCCGGGTGGTAGGAGAACGCGGGCCCGTCGGTACGCAGGAGAGTGTAGTCCTCACCGCGGCGCAGCCGCAGCGTGACCTCGCCGGTGACCACCGAGGCGATCCACCGCTGGATCGACTCCCGGATCATCAGCGCCTGCGGGTCCAGCCAGCGGCCCTCGTAGAGCAACCGGCCGAGCCGCCGGCCCTCGGCGTGGTAGTTGGCGATGGTGTCCTCGTTGTGGATCGCGGCCACCAGCCGCTCATAGGCGATGAACAGCAGCGCGATTCCGGGGGCTTCGTAGATGCCGCGGGACTTGGCCTCGATGATCCGGTTCTCGATCTGGTCGGACATGCCCAGACCGTGACGGCCACCGATCGTGTTCGCCTCGTGCACCAACGCGACCGGGTCGTCGAACCGCCGGCCGTTGATGGCCACGGGGCGGCCCTGCTCGAAGGAGATGGTGACGTCCTCGGGCGCGATGTCCACCGCCGGGTCCCAGAACTTCACCCCCATGATCGGGTCCACCACCTCCAGGGACACGTCCAGGTGCTCCAAGGTCTTCGCCTCGTGGGTCGCACCCCAGATGTTCGCGTCGGTGGAGTACGCCTTCTCCGCACTGTCCCGGTAGGGCAGGTTGCGCTCGGTGAGCCACTCGCTCATCTCCGCGCGCCCGCCCAGCTCAGCCACGAACGCGGGGTCCAGCCACGGCTTGTAGATGCGCAGGGACGGGTTGGCGAGCAGACCATAGCGGTAGAACCGTTCGATGTCGTTGCCCTTGAACGTGGACCCGTCGCCCCAGATCTCCACGTCGTCGGCCTGCATGGCGCGCACCAGCAGCGTGCCGGTCACCGCGCGGCCGAGCGGGGTGGTGTTGAAGTAGTAGCGGCCACCGCTACGGATGTGGAAGGCGCCACAGGCGACGGCGGCCAGTCCCTCCTCCACCAGGGCACCTTTGCAGTCCACCGCACGGGAGAGCTCGGCGCCGTACTGCAGGGCCCGACCAGGCACCTGGTCGATCTCGGGTTCGTCGTACTGGCCCAGGTCGGCGGTGTAGGTGCACGGGATGGCCCCCTTGTCCCGCATCCAGGCCACGGCGACCGAGGTGTCCAGCCCCCCGGAGAAGGCGATGCCTACCCGCTCGCCGACCGGCAGCTCTGTCAGTACCTTGCTCACTGGTTCTCCTCAGGGGTGGTGGTGTCTCGTTCAGTCTCGCGGCCGGAGGCCAGGTCCAGGAACAGCTCGGCCACTGCCGCTCCGCCGTCAGGTTCCGCGGCGATCACCAGCACGGTGTCGTCCCCGGCGATTGTGCCGATCACCGGGGGGAGCACGGACTGGTCGATCGCCGATGCCAAGAATTGTGCCGCGCCCGGCGGAGTGCGCAGCACCACCAGGTTGCCGGAGTGCTCGGCGGCCACCAGCAGCTCGGTGCACAACCGCGCCAGCCGGGCGGCGAGCTGCTCCCGGGAGCCGGGGTCGGCGTAGCCGAACGGACCCTCCGGCGGCAGTGCGTACTGGGGGTTGCCGTCAGCGCTGCGGACCTTGTGGGCGCGCAGCTCGTCCAGGTCGCGGGACAGGGTGGCTTGGGTGACGGTCGCCCCCTGAGCGGCCAGCAGCGCCTGCAGCTCGGCCTGGGAGCGTACCGGCCGGGCGGTGATCACCTCGCGGATGAGGGCGTGCCGGGCCGCTTTGGTGGCCGGGATGCTCATCGGGGGTCCCTCACGCTCACCGCTCCCCCAGCAGGTGGGCGAGCACAGCCTTCTGCGCGTGCAGCCGGTTCTCCGCTTCGTCCCAGACCTTCGAGGCCGAGCCCTCGATCACCTCGTCGGTGATCTCCTTGCCGCGGTAGGCGGGCAGGCAGTGCAGCACGATTGCCGGTGTGCCTGAAGACCCTGCTTGCCTGAGGAGCGCTTCGTTCAGCTGGTAGGGGCGGAACGGGCGTTCCCGTTCTTCCTTCTCCTCCTCCTGCCCCATGGACACCCAGGTGTCGGTGGCCACCACGTCCGCGCCGTCGACGGCGGAGCCCGGGTCGGTCTGCACGCTCACCCGCCCGCCGGTGCTGGTGGCGATCTTCTCCGCACGGGCAAGGATCTCCGGGGTCGGGTGGTAGCCCTGGGGTGCGCCGATGCGCACGTCCATCCCGGCGAGCGCCCCACCGAGCAGGTAGGAGTGGGCCATGTTGTTCGCGCCGTCACCGACGTAGGCGAAGGTCCGCCCGGCCAGCGCCGGTCCGGTGGGCGCGAACCCGCCGGTGTGCTCAGCCACGGTGAGCAGATCGGCGAGGATCTGGCACGGGTGGTAGTCGTCGGTGAGCGCGTTCACCACCGGCACCCCGGCGTAGGCGGCCATCTGCTCCAGAGCGTCCTGGGCGAACGTGCGCCAGACGATCGCCGAGGTCATCCGGCCAAGCACCCGGGCAGTGTCCGGGAT
Source organism: Candidatus Ruania gallistercoris (assembly GCA_019116305.1). Taxonomy (GTDB): domain Bacteria; phylum Actinomycetota; class Actinomycetes; order Actinomycetales; family Beutenbergiaceae; genus Ruania; species Ruania gallistercoris. Next base: position 2,503 of record DXBY01000259.1, read on the forward strand.
GGACTCGCGCACGCCGATCTGGGCGAGCGTGCCGTCCACCAGCATCGGGTACCCGCCCAGGTGGGCGATGCCGGCGGTGAACGAGGCCTGGGTGCGCAGGGTCGGCTTGTCGAAGATCACCGCGACCGCCTGCGGCCCGGCCAGCGGCTGGGCGGAGAACGGGTCGGCCTTCAGCGCTGCGGCCAGCTCGAGGACCTCCCGCTGCTGGCCGCTGGTCAGGTCGTCGTCGGCCAAGAAGTGGCGCGCGGCTGGCTGGGTTCCCGTCACTGCTGGGCCTCCGTGAGGATCTGGGGCAGGGCGCTGACTAAGCTGTCCGCCTGCTCGGTGGTGAGGATGAAGGGCGGCGCGAGCCGGATCGCGTCCGGGGCGACCGGGTTGACGATGAACCCGGACCGCAGTGCCGCCTGGGCAGCGGCCGGTGCCACCGGTGCGGTCAGCTCGATCGCGATCAGCAGCCCGGCGCCGCGCACCCCGGCGACCAGCGGGTGGCCGGTGGCGGCGATGGCGGTGCGCAGGTGCTCCCCGGTGCGCTGCACCGCCTCGAGCAGGTGGTCCCGTTCGATCACACCGATGGTGGCCAGTGCGGCCGCAGCGGCCATCGGGTTGCCGCCGAAGGTGGTGCCGTGCTGACCGGGCTGGAGCAACCCGGTCGCGGTCTCGGTGAGGGTGATCAGTGCGCCGACCGGGAAGCCGCCGCCGAGGCCCTTGGCCACGGCGATCGCGTCCGGCACGATACCGCCACCGATCTCCGGGTGGTGGTGGGCCATCCAGGCACCGGTCCGGCCCATCCCGGTCTGCACCTCGTCCAGGATGAGCAGAGCGCCGTGGGCCGTGGTGAGCTCACGGGCGGCGGCCAGGTAGCCGGCCGGCAGCGGGCGCACTCCCGCTTCTCCCTGGATCGGTTCCAGCACCAGGGCGGCCACCTCACCCGGTGCGGCGAACGCCTCCTCCAGAGCACGCAGGTCCCCGAAGGGCACGTGTTCCACCCCGCCCGGCAGCGGCTCGAACGGCTCTCGGTAGGCGGGTTTGTGGGTGAGCGCCAGCGCCCCCATGGACCGGCCGTGGAAGGCTCCTTCCAGGGCGAGGATGCGAGGGCGCTCCGATCCGCCGTGCCGGCGGGCCAGCTTGAAAGCTGCCTCCATCGCTTCGGTGCCGGAGTTGGTGAAGAACGCGCGGGCAGCCTCCGGCCGGGTACCGCTGGTGGCCAGTGCGGTGAGGCGTTCGGCGAGGGTGATCTGTACCGGGGAGGCGAAGAAGTTGGACACGTGCCCGAGCGTGCCAAGCTGGGCAGAGATCGCCCCGGTCAAGGTGGGGTGCGCGTGGCCGAGGCTGTTCACCGCGATCCCCGCGAGCAGGTCGAGGTAGCGGTTGCCGTCCGCATCCCAGACGTGGCAGCCCTCCCCACGGACCAGTACGCGTTGCGGCGGTCCAAAGGCGTTCAGCAGCGCACCGGTGTAGCGCTGGGTCCACTGGTCCTGGTTGAGCGCCTGGGTGACTCCTGTGATCAACTCACTCACTGACTACTCCTTCTCGGTGAGACCGGCGGTAGGTGCGGTCTGCACCTGGGTGGCTGCGCCGTCGTCGGTGGGCAGCACCATCGTGCCCACTCCTTCGGTGGTGAAGATCTCCAGCAGCAGGGAGTGCGGCTGTCTGCCGTCGATCACGTGTGCCTGGGACACTCCGCCGGAGACGGCGCGCAGGCAGGCCTCCATCTTCGGCACCATGCCGGAGGCAAGGCCGGGCAGCAGCTCCGCGAGGTGGGCGGCGTCGATCTGCCGGATCAGCGAGCCGGGGTCTGGCCAGTTCGCGTACAGGCCCTCGACGTCGGTGAGCACCACCAGCTTCTGCGCGCCCAGGGCGGTGGCCAGTGCGGCGGCGGCGGTGTCGGCGTTGACGTTCAGCACATCCCCGGGGTGGTCCACATCCGGGGCGATGGTGGAGATCACCGGGATCCGGCCGGCCTCCAGCAGGTCCACCACGGCACGGGGGAACACCTCGATCACATCCCCGACCAGGCCGACGTCCACGTGCTCTCCGTCCACGGTCGCCTGCCGTTTGCGGGCGGAGAACAGGCCGCCGTCCTCCCCGGAGATGCCGACGGCCAGGGGCTGGCGTTCATTCAGCCGGCTGACCAGGTCGCGCTGCACCTTGCCGGTGAGCACCATCCGGACCACGTCCATCACCTCGGGCGTGGTCACCCGCAGGCCGCCGCGGAACTCGGTGACCATGCCGAGCCGGTCGAGCATGGCGGAGATCTGTGGTCCGCCGCCGTGCACCACCACCGGCTTCAGACCGGCGTAGCGGAAGAACCGGACGTCGTCGGCGAACGCGCGCTCAAGATTCGCATCGACCATGGCGTTGCCGCCGAACTTGATCACCACGATGGCGTCGGCGAAGGACTCCAGCCAGGGCATGGCTTCGACCAGGACCTCGGCCTTCTGCTGCGGGGCCAGGCCGTCGGGGATGGAGGGTGTGCTCATGTGGGGTGGGGCCTCAGGTGGAGTAGGCACTGTTCTCGTGGACGTAGTCGTGGGTGAGGTCGTTGGTCCAGATGGTGGCAGTGGCCTCACCCGCGTGCAGGTCGATCTGCACGTGCACGTCGCGGCCGGCGGCCAGGTCGAGCTGGGTCGGGTCGTCGTGGGCGCCGCCGGCGCGGCAGATCAGCAGGCCGTTGATGCGTACGTCGAGCTGGGCCGGGTCGAACGGGGCGATCTCTTCGGGCACGGTGCCCACCTGGGCGATGATCCGGCCCCAGTTCGGGTCGTTGCCGAACATGGCGGCCTTGAACAGGTTGGAGCGGGCCACAGCGCGACCGACGGCCACGGCAGCGGCCTCGTCGCTGGCGCCGACGACCTCGATGGCGATGTCGTGACTGGCGCCCTCGGCGTCGGCGATCAGCGCGCGGGCGAGCTGGGCGCAGGCCGACTGGAGCGCAGCGGCCAGCTCGTCGGCGTCCGGGGAGATGCCGCTGGCGCCGGAGCTCATCAGCAGCACCGTGTCCGAGGTGGACATGCAGCCGTCGGAGTCGATCCGGTCGAAGGTGGTGGCGGTGGCCGCGCGCAGGGCGGCATCAGCGGTGCCGGCATCCACCACCGCGTCAGTGGTGAGCACCACCAGCATCGTGGCCAGGGATGGGGCGAGCATGCCGGCGCCCTTGGCCATCCCGCCCACGGACCAGCCCGGCCCCTCGACCACCACCTGCTTCGGCACGGTGTCGGTGGTCATGATCGCGGTGGCCGCGGCCGGACCGCCGTCGGTGGACAACCCGGCGACTGCGCCGTCCAGGCCGGCGAGCAGAGTGTCCGCGGCCAGCGGCACCCCGATCAGACCGGTGGAGCAGACCACCACGTCGGCGGCGGAGGCACCGAGCAGCTCGGCGGTCTTCTCCGCTGTGGCGTGTGTGTGTGCGAAGCCCTCACCTCCGGTGGCCACGTTCGCACCGCCGGAGTTGAGCACTACGGCGCGGACGATGTGGTCGGTCACCACCTGGCGGGACCAGGTCACCGGGGCGCCGACCACCCGGTTGCTGGTGAACACAGCGGCGCCGACCTGGTCCGGACCGTCGTTGACGACCACGGCCAGGTCCGGGCTGCCGGAGGGTTTCAGGCCGGCGGTGACGCCCGCGGCGCGGAAGCCGCGAGGAGCCGTGACGCCGCGGCGCACTGTTCCCTCTTCCGTGAGCGCTTGCGGTACCTCGCTCCGCGACACCTCGTCCCTCGGCGTCCCTCCGCGGGGGTTCCTCGCGCTCACGGGGCCACCCCCTCAGTTGCCAGGCCCATCGTCTCCGGCAGGCCGAGGGCGAGGTTCATCGACTGCACGGCGGCACCGGCGGTGCCCTTGACCAGGTTGTCGATCGCGCACATCGTCACCACCCGGCCGGCCCGCTCATCGACAGCCACCTGCACGAGGGCGGTGTTCGCGCCGATGGCGGCCGCCGTGGTGGGCCACTGCCCCTCCGGCAACAGCTGCACGAACGGTTCGCCGACATAATGCTCCGCCCACGCAGCCCGGACCGAGGCGGCGTCCACCCCCTCGGTGAGCGGCGCCGTCGTGGTGGCGAGGATGCCCCGGGACATCGGCACCAGCACCGGAGTGAAAGAGAGCCGGACCGTTGCGGCGCCGGCTACTCGGAGGTTCTGTTCGATCTCCGGGATGTGCCGGTGCGTGCCACCGACGGCGTAGGGCGCCGCCGAACCGATCCCTTCAGCGGCGAGGAGGTGTGGTTTGAGGGCTTTGCCGGCGCCGGAGTAGCCGACGGCGAGCGTGGCGACGACGTCGCCGGGATCGATCACCCCGGCCACCACCCCGGGCTGGAGCCCCAGGGTGACGGCGGTGACGTTGCACCCGGGTACGGCAACCTGGCGGGCGTCGGCGAGGACCTGGCGCTGCTGCGTGGCCCGCTGTTCCCCTGCGTGCAACAGCTCGGGCATGCCGTAGGGCCAGGCGCCGGTGTGCGCGCTGCCGTAGAACTCCTGCCAGTCCTCGGCATCGGTGAGCCGGTGGTCCGCACCGCAGTCCAGGATCAGCGCATCGGAGCCGGCCGCCTCCAGCTCGGCGGCGATCGCCCCCGAGGCGCCATGCGGCAGGGCGAGGATCACCACGTCGTGACCGAGCAGGCTCTCCGCAGTGGTCGGGGCGAAGGTGCGCTCGGCTACTGCGCGCAGGTGCGGGTGGTGCTTGCCCACACTCTCGCCGGCGTTGGTGTGCGCGGTGAGCGCGCCGATCTCGACCTCCGGGTGTCCGAGGAGCAGCCGGAGCGCTTCGGCACCGGCGTAACCACTGGCCCCCGCGATCGCCACAGATACAGTCATATGCATAACTATACACCTCCCGCGCCCGCCGGCTGGGACACAACTTCCGTGCGCCGACACCAGAAGGACGGTGTGTCAGCGCACGCAAGTTGTGTCGGTTCAATCGGAGGGCAGCGGATGCGGAACAATGGGCGCCATGGCTTCAACCACAATCGTCCAGGGCGCCGAGGTCAGCGACTTCCCTGCCATCCCGTCGGAGGCTGAGCGTGGGCGGGCGCTGCGCATCACCGAAGTGGGTGAGGATGTGCTGCACCACCCGTGCCGCCCGGTCACGGAGTTCGGCACCGACGAGCTACGCACCCTGGTGGACGACATGTTCGCCACCATGCTGATCGCCGAAGGGGTAGGTCTGGCGGCCAACCAGGTGGGCGTGGACCTGAAGTTGTTCGTCTACGACCTCACCACCGATGACGGCGTCCGGTACGTGGGGCATGTCTGCAACCCGGTGGTCGAGGTGCTCGGCGAGGAGACCGAGGAGGTCGAGGAGGGCTGCCTGTCCGTTCCCGGTCCGGCGGCAGAGCTGTTTCGGCCACTGCACGTGCGCCTGTCCGGTTCGGATATCGATGGCAACGCGATCAGCTACGAGGCGCGTGGCTACCTCGCCCGCTGCTTCCAGCACGAGACCGATCATCTGAACGGGCGGCTGTACATCGACCTGATCAGCAAGCGGGTTCGTAAGCGGGTGCTCAAGGACATGGCCTCGATGCGCCCGGAGGTGCTGGACCGGCGCGCCGAGCTGACCGCCGGACACGGCAAGGAGCCGGTGACCTATCCCGATCAACCGAACGCCTGAGTCGATGGAACCGACCGAGCTGTCCGGGGCGAGCCTGACGGGGGCGAACTTCGAGGGCGCCGTATGGATCGGCGCCGAGATCGACGAGCTGGAGCTGGACGAGGGCTCGCTGCGCCGGTTGCGCGCTGCCGAAGGCACCTGGGAACGATGCACGTTCACCGACTGTGACGCGGGCGGAGCGGACCTGGCCGGCCTGACCACTCGGGACGTCGGGTTGATCCGCAGCACGCTCGACGGCGCCCGGTTGACCGGGTCCTCCTGGTTGCGCTCCCGCTGGCGCGAGGTGTCCGCCGAGGACGCAGTGGCCGACTCGCTGTCTGCGCACTCGGCACGCTGGACGGATGTCACCTTCACCCGCACCTCATTGCGGGAGGCGGACTTCACCGGCGCGGAGCTGAGCCGGGTGCGCTTCGTCGACTGCGACTTGAGCGGAGCCCGGTTCGGTGGTCTGCGTGCGCACCGGGTGACGTTCACCGGGTGCCGGCTGGAGGGCCTCTCCGGTGCTGACTCGCTCCGCGGCGTCGAGCTGGCCTGGTCCGATGCGGTCAGCGCGCTACCGTCATTGGCGTCCGAGCTCGGCATCAGGATCCAGGGAGAGAAGCAGTGACCACGGTGAGTGACGCCGTCGAGCAGGTGCGCGGAAGGATCGCGCAGGCGACCGAGGCGGCCGGACGCAGCGACCAGGTACGGCTGCTGCTGGCGGTCAAGACCGTGGACGCACCGCAAATCCGCGAGGCCCTGGCCACCGGCGAGACGCTGATCGGGCACAACCGCGCCCAGGAGCTGCGCGCCGTGGAGCCGGAGCTGACCGAGGTCGCGCACGAGAGCCACTTCATCGGTCACCTGCAGTCGAACAAGGTGAACCAGGTGGTGGCCTGGGCAGACTGTGTGCAGAGTGTGGACTCGCTGCGGCTCGCCGAGCGGCTGGACCGTGCGGCCGCGAACCGCGGAAGGGACCTGGACGTGCTGATCCAGGTGAACACCTCCGGGGAGGACACCAAGGCGGGCACGGACCCCGGAGCGGCCGCCGGGCTGGCCGAGGAGGTCGCAGCCATGGAGCATGTGCACCTGCGCGGCTTCATGACCATCGGCGCGAACACCGCCGACGAGGCTGCGGTCCGCGCCAGCTACACGGCGCTCGCGCAGATCCGCGACCAGGTGGCGGGCAGCGGTGTGCCCGGTACGCAGCGGGCCACCGAGCTGTCCATGGGGATGTCCGGCGACCTGGAGATCGCCATCGCCGCCGGGGCGACGATGGTGCGGGTGGGGACCGGGGTGTTCGGGGCGCGGCCGGCGCCCTGAGGCGTTCTAGTCCTCGGCCAGGCGAGCGGGGAAGCCGCCGGTGGCGATCGGCCCCCAGCGTTCGATGGTGATCCGGATCAGCGACTTCGCCTGGGTGCGCATCGCTTCCCGGTACTCGTCCCAGTCCGGGTGCTCGCCGGCGATGCACCGGTAGTACTCCACCAGCGGCTCCACCGAATCCGGTGGGTCGATCACCTCGGCTGTGCCGTCGAGCTGCACCCAGGCGCCGTTGAACTCCTCGGACAGCATGCACACCGACGCCGCCGGCCGGTGGCGCAGGTTCGCCGCCTTGGCACGCTCCGGGTAGGTGGAGATCACCACCTGGCCCTGCGCGGACAAGCCCATGGTCACCGGGGAGAGCTGCGGGGTGCCGTCGGCTCGGGTGGTCATCAGCACACCGCGGTGGCGTGGGCGGACGAAGTCCTCCAGCTCGGAGCGGTCGACGCGGGTGGTACTGGCGATCTGTCGAGGCATGGTCTCAGCCTGGCACATCACCGGTGTCCGGTGACTGTTCACCGGCGGCGACCCGCACCGAGAGGGTGTTGCCGGGTGGTGGCAACGGGCAGGTCCCGAAGTCGGTGAACGCGCACGGCGGGTTCACCGCCCGGTTGAAGTCGATCACCGCCTCCGCACCGGAAATCGTGGCCGGCACGAACCGCAGCGCCGGATAGCTCTCGATCCCCGACGTGGCATCGCGGAACACCACAGTGGGGCGGTTGCCGACCCCGACCTGCAGCGAGTGTTCCTGACCATCGAGGGTGAACCGGACCAGCCCAGCGAGCTCGACGGCGTGCTCGATACCGTCCGCGACGGATCCGGTGGCGGTCAGCCGTGGACCGGCGCCGAACGGCTCGAACCGGCCGCGCACCACCCAGGCAGGGTCGTAGTCGAAGGTGGGGATGCCGCCGAACCCGGCGCGGGTGGGTGCCTCGGGGTCGCGCACCCGCACTCCCCAGGTGCCGCTGCGGTCCAGCGGCTCCAGCAGCAAGGCTCCGGCGTGCACCGTGCGTGCCCGGCCGGCAGTGCCCAGCACCAGCATCGGCTCGGCCGGCACAGCGCCGTCCACAGTGAGCGCAGGGTCGTCAGCCGTCACGCTCACCCAGATGCCGGACTCGTCGTGCCACCAGCGGCCGGGCACACCCGGCAGCCGGTGGGGTGTCCGGCCGAGCCAGTGCAGCGCGGTCAGGCTCAGCCAGCCGTACGGTTTGGCCAGATCCGTCTCCCGCCGGGACCGCCACTGGTGCCAGTCCCGTTCCGCCTCAGCCAGAGAGCTCACCGGTGTGCTCATACTGCTCCTCGGGTCGGGGTTCGGCCGGGCACGGCGTCGATCAGTGCCTGGGTGTACTCCGTGGCCGGGTGGGCGAGGACCTGGGCCGTGGGCCCCTCCTCCACCACCTGGCCGGCCCGCATCACGAGCACCCGGGTGCTCACCTGCCGCACCACCGCCAGATCATGAGAGATGAACACCAGGGCGAGATCCTGCTCCCGGTGCAGCTGCGCCAGGAGCCGGAGCACCTGGTCCTGCACGGAGACGTCGAGCGCCGAGACCGCTTCATCAGCCACCACCAGGCGTGGCGAGACCGCCAGCGCCCGGGCGATCGCGGCACGCTGCAGCTGTCCACCGGAGAGCTCACGCGGACGGCGAGCCGCGACGGAGGCGGGCAGCCGGACCTGGTCCAGCAGCTCCGCCACCCGGCGGGTACGGGCGCGCCGCCCGATCTGGGTGAGCGCGCCGAGCGGTTCAGCGATGCTCGCACCGATGCTGCGCAGCGGGTCGAAGGAGGAGTACGGATCCTGGAAGACCGGTTGGACCGCGCGCCGCACCTGCCGCCGCTCGGCCCGGTCGAGACGGGTCGCAGTGTCGAACCCGAGGACCTCCGCACGGCCCTCAGTGGGGGCCTGCAGACCGAGGAGCACCCGGGCAAGCGTCGACTTTCCCGATCCGGACTCCCCCACGATCCCCACGCTCTCCCGGTCGTGCACGGCCAGCGACACGCCATCCAGGGCGACGACATCCTCGCGGATTCCGCGACCAGGAAAGGTGACGCGGACCTCGCGCGCCGCCACCAACGGGACGCCGCGCTCCGCGGCAGGTGCTGCGGCCGCCGTGACCAGCGGAGACGAGTCGAGGGTGGGCGCCGACTCGGCGAGGCGGCGGGCGGCGGGGGTGCGGGCAGAGTGCAGCAGGTCCTGGCCCGCCAGCTGTTCGACGAGCTCACCGTCGGCGAGCACCGCGACCTCGTCCGCGCGATCGGCGGCCAGTGCGAGGTCGTGGGTGATCAGCAGCAGGGACGTCCCGGCACCGGCGGTCAGCTCGGCGAGCCGGTCCAGGATCAGCTTCTGCACGGTGACATCGAGCGCCGACGTGGGCTCGTCGGCGATGATCAGCTCGGGCCGGGCGACGATCGCGATCGCGATCAGCACCCGTTGCCGCTGCCCGCCGGAGAGCTCGTGCGGGTAGGCACCATAGCGTCGCGCGGCGTCCTCCAGGCCGGCTTCCTCCAGCGCCTGAACCGCACGCTCGCGGGCCGCGGCTCCCCTCGCCAGGCTCTGGCGCACCAGCACCTCGGCGACCTGTCGGCCGATGGGGTGCACCGGGTTCAGGCCGGCGAGCGGGTCCTGTGGGATCTGCGCGATACTTCTGCCGCGGATGCTTCGCCACTGCGCGGCCGGCAGCCCCACCAGCTCGCGTCCGTCCAAGGTGATGCTGCCGGACTGGCGCACCTGCCGGGGGTGCAGCCCGAGCACCGACCTGCCGATCGAGGTCTTCCCAGAGCCGGACTCACCGACCAGCGCCAGGGTTCTGCCGCGGTCCAGGCGTAGATCCACACCTCGGACGGCCTCCTGCACACCGGACCCGCCCCGGTAGGCCACCCGCAGTCCGGATATCTGCAGCAGTGCACTCATCGGGCCGCCACCCCGATCTCGCGGGAGAGCCGGTTGATAGCGATCACGCTCGCGGCGATCACCGCGCCCGGGAGCGAGGTCAGCCACCAGGCGTTCGCGATGTAGCCGCGCCCTTCGCTGACCAGAGCTCCCCACTCCGGCGTCGGTGGGACCGCGCCGAACCCGAGGAAGCTGAGTGCCGCGACGGCAAGGATCGCCCCGCCGAGCTCGAGTGCGGCGAGCACCGCGAGGGCGCCGGACGCGTTCGGGAGCACGTGCCGGAGCATGACCCGTCCGTGCCCGAGGCCGGAGGTCCGGGCGGCGTCCAGGTAGGGCCGGGAGAGAATCCGCAGTGTCTCGGCGCGCGCGATCCTGGCGATACCGGGGATGCCGGCCACACCGACCGCGATGGCCACGTTCACCACCCCGAAGCCCAGCATCGAGACCACCACCATGGACAGCAGTAGACCGGGGATCGCCACCAGGACGTCCACGCCACGCATCAGCACCGAGTCCAGCCCGCGGCCGACGTAGCCAGCGAGGATGCCGAGCGTGGCGCCGGCGGTCACGCTGATCGCCACGGCGAGCCCGGCGGCGAGCAGGGACAGGCGGGCTCCGTGCACCACCCGGCTGTAGACGTCCCGGCCGAGGGGGTCGGTGCCGAACCAGTGCTCGGCGCTCGGGCCGGTCAGCGCCGCGGCGGAGTCCAGGTCGCTGACCGGGTCGAACGGGGCGAACACGCCGGGAAGGACCATCCAGCCGAGCACCAGCAACAGGAAGCCGCCCGAGACCAGCGCGCCCGGGGCAAGCAACCGGTGCCGCAGCCAGGTGGCGCGCGATCGTACCGGCGCGGCCGGGACGGCAACGGAGCCCACCTGCCCGACTGGAAGGGCCAGTACGGGCTCAGTCTTCGTACTGGTCACCCCGCCGCCTCCTGCACCAACGGCGAGCGGTCGGCTCGGCCGGTCGAATCGGGTCCCCGTCGCCGGTCCGCTGCCTGCGGCACCACCACGCGGGGGTCGATCAGCGGGTAGAGCAGATCGACGGCCAGCGTCACCAGTACGAACACGCCACCGGTGAGGATGATCAGCGCCTGGATCAGCGGAAAGTCGTGAGCCTGCACCGCGGTGACGAACAGCTGGCCCACGCCCTGCCGGCCGAAGATGGTCTCCACGATCGCCGCTCCGCCGAGCACACCGCCCACCATCATGCCGACCATCGTGAACACCGGGAGCGAGGCATTCCGGAACGCGTGCCAGAGGACCACTCGGGTCTCGGACAGCCCCTTGGCCCGGGCGGTGTCCGCGTACGGCTCCGCCAGAGCATCCTTGAGCCCCCGGGTGAGCACCTGCGCGAGCGTGCCCGCGGTGAGAACCGCCATGGTCAGCGCCGGAAGCACCACGGCGACCAGCCCGTCCGACCCGAACGCGGGGAACCAGCCGAGCCGGAAGGAGAACACCTGCAGGGCGAGAATCGCCACCCAGAAGGACGGCATCGCCACGCCGAGCACGGTCACCGACTGGAACAGCGAGCGCAGCCCCGCTCCCGGGAGCAGCACGCCGAACAGAGCGAACACCAGGGCGAGTACCACCGAGGCGGCGATGGCTGCCACCCCCAGTTCCACGGTGACCGGCAACGCCTGGGCGATCTCCGCCGTCACCGGTTGCCCGGTGGAGTAGGCGGTGCCGAGATCGCCGGTCAGCACCCGGGCCAGATACCCCAGGTACTGCTGCCACAACGGCAGGTCCAGGCCGAGCTCGGCGCGCAGCGCCGCGACCTGCTCCGGAGACGCCGCCGCGGCAGCGTCCCCGGACCCGCCGAGCATGATCCGCACCGGGTCCCCGGGGGTGAGGTGCAGCACGGCGAAGGACACGGTGATCGCACCCCACAGCACGATCAGCGCCTGGACCAGCCGACGAAGGAGGTAGTGCAGCATGTCGGTGCCCTCAGCCGAGCGAGAAGTCGACGAACAGTGGCTTGCCTTCCAGATCGGTGTGCACCCCGGTCACGCCCTCGGCCGCACCGGCGAACTGGACCCGGTCGTAGATCGGAACCGTGTACCCGCGCTCGAGCAGCAGCTGCTGCACCTGCTCGGAGATCGCCAACCGGTCCTGTTGATCGATAGTGCGCTGCAGCTCGTCGAGCAGCTGGTCCACGTCCGGGTCCGCGTGTCCGAACAGGAACGACTGGTTCTCGTAGAACGAGGAGTACACCGTGCGCAGCACGTCCGGGTCCGCACGGGTCTGGCTCCAGGTGGTGACATCGGCGGGCGAGTTGTGGATGGTGTACTCGGAGGACTCGGCAGCGGTCACCGGGGTGAGGACGAACTCGATCCCGGCCTCGGCCCACTGCTGTTGCAGCAGCTGCAGCATCAGCTCGGTGTCCCCGCTGCCGGAGACGTACTGGATCTCCAGGCTGAGCCGGTCGCCGTCGGTATTGGTGCGGATGCCGTCGGAGCCGATCTGGTCCCAGCCGGCGGACTCCAGCAGCGTGATCGCACCGTCAAGGTCGTAGCGCAGCTCGGCGGACAGGTCCACATAGCCGGGGTTGGTGGTGGAGAGCACACCGGTGGCGGGGCTGACCCGTCCCTCGAACACGGTGTCAACGATCGCCTGCCGGTCAGTGGCCAGACTCAGCGCGCGGCGCACTTCGGCGTCCTGCACGATCTCCTGGTGCAGCAACGGCACCACCGGGATCGCGATCGCCGGCATCTGGGTGGTGATCACCTGGGCGCCGGCCGCCTCCAGGGTTGGCACTGTCGAGGCCGCCAGCACGTAGCCGTAGTCCACCTGGCCGGAGGCCACGGCGCCGGCGAGCGTGGTCGGTTCGGGGATGAACGAGACGTGAATCTCGTCCACGTGCGCACGGCCGCGGTTCTCGTACAGCGGCGACCCCCACGCATAGTCCTCGCGGGCAGTGAGCGCGATGCCCTCGTTCGGGTCGTAGGACTCCAGCACGAACGGCCCGGACCCGATCACCTCCCCGGCCGCCACCTCCTCCGGGTCCAGCTCCAGGGTGGCCGGGGCGAGGATCGACAGCGACTGCACGGCCGTGGCCTGCAGGAACTGGGCGTTCGGCTCCGTGAAGCGGACGGTCACCGTGTACTCGTCGTCCGCCTCCGCACCGTCGTAGTTGCGCAGCAGTCCCGCCCCGATGTAGGCGAGGGGGCCGATCTCGACGATCCGGTCGAAGTTCGCCGCGACGGCTTCGGCATCCAGCGGGGTGCCGTCGGAGAAGGTGACGTCCTCGCGCAGGTGGAAGGTGAACGCGGTGGAGTCCTCGTTGATCTCCCAGGACTCGGCCAGCCAGGGCAAGATCTCGCCGGTCTCCGGGTCCTGGTCGGTGAGCGTGTCCGCAATCTGCCGGGAGATGGTGCGCGCGGTCAGCTGGGGGCGCTGGTGCGGGTCGTAGTTCTCGATATCCTCGCTGAAGCCGACCTCGAGCGTGCCGCCATAGACCGGTTCACCGCCGCCGGACTCATCCGAGGCCGCTGTCCCGGAGCAGGCAGCAAGCAGCGCCCCCGCAGCAACGGCGGCTCCCACCAGCACTGTTCGACGACGCGTAGGGCGCAACGACATTCCGTCTCCTCTCCAGGTGCGGGCTCGGCCGCCCGCTCAGCACCGGACGAACTCACCTGCGATCCGGTGAGCAGGGACGCTATGGCCGCTCCAGCCAGCCCGGCTCGACCCCCACTGCCGTGCTCACATGGTGAGACGGCGGTGACCTGAATCACCGGCGGAATACCTCATCCGCGCTGGTGTTGTCGGAAGCAGCCCCCAATGCAAGGAGTTACCCATGCCCACTGTTGACGTGACCACCGAGTCCTTCGAGCAGACCATCACCGAGAACCCGATCGTGCTGGTGGACTTCTGGGCCGACTGGTGCGGTCCGTGCAAGCAGTTCGCCCCCGTGTACGAGAAGGCCTCCGGCGAGCACGAGGAGATCACGTTCGCGAAGGTGGACACCGAGGCGGAGCAGCAGCTCGCCGCGATGGCCGGGATCCAGGCGATCCCCACGCTGATGGCCTTCCGGGACGGGATCATGGTGTTCAACCAGGCCGGTGCACTGCCGGCGTCCTCGCTCAAGGAGCTCATCGACGGCGTAAAGAGCCTGGACATGGACGAGGTTCGTGCCGAGCTGGCCAAGCAGCAGGAGGCCGCGCAGTCCGAGGACGGCGCCCCCTCGGCCTGACGCCTACGGCACCCGGGCGAGCCAGTCCGGGTCGGAGAACTTCGTGCGCGCCAGGTCTTCGGCCCGGGCCAGCTCCTCCGGGCGCAGTTCGCCGTCCACGGTGGCGTACCGGAACCGGAAGTGGTCCTTCATCGAGGTGATGATGTCGGCGCGCGCCATGCCGGTCTGGCTGCGCATCGGGTCCACCCGCTTGTTCGCACTGGTGGTGCCCTTGTCGGAGAGTTTCTCCCGGCCGATGCGCAGCACTCGGGTCATCTTGTCGGCGTCGATGTCGTAGGCCATGGTGACGTGGTGCAGCACCGCACCGCCGGCGAGCCGCTTCTGCGCCGCTCCCCCGATCTTTCCCGCCGGTGAGGCGATGTCGTTCAGCGGCACGTAGCGGGCGCCGATGCCGAGTTCCTCGAGGGCGCCGAGCACCCAGTCGTCCAGGAACGCGTACGACTGCTCGAAGCTGAGCCCCTCCACCAGGGAACCGGGCACGTACAGCGAGTAGGTGATGGAGTTGCCGGGCTCCATGAACATCGCACCGCCGCCGGAGATGCGGCGCACCACCTGCACCCCCAGCTCGGCCGCCTGGTCGTAGTCGACCTCATTGGACAGGGACTGGAACGAACCGATCACCACGCAGGCGTCGTTCCACTCCCACAGCCGCAGCGTGGGTCCGCGGCGCCCAGCCCCGACCTCCTCGAGCAGCACCTGGTCCAGCGCCAGATTGACAACCGGCAGCAGTGCTTCCGGGTGCACGATCTCGAAGGTGTGATCGGACCAGCTGGTAGCGCGTCCGAGGGCCCGGCGCACAGCGATCGCTACCGCCGCCGGGGTAAAGCCGATCAGGCTGACACCCTCCACAGCAGTGGTCAGCACCTGGGTCATCTGCTTCACGGTGGCGGTCGCGGGCAGGTCCAGCAGGGCAGCGTCCAGCCGCTCCAGGGCCTCGTCGGGCTCGAGGAAGAAGTCCCCGCTGATGTGCACCTGGCTCAGTCGGCCCTCGGTGACCTCGACCTCTGCGGCGACCAGCTTGCCGCCCGGGACTTTGTACTCGCCTCTGTTCACCTGCTCAGCCTATGCCGGGCGTGAACCCAGTGTCAGCATCTGAGACGCCAACGGATCGAGACCCCAGCCGCAAAAGCGCTCCGCTAGCCTCAGCCGGAAACTGGTACAAGACCGAGAAGTCCTGCGCAAATCGTGGCATCTACCTCATGCACAACCCGCCACCGCTTATGTCTTATACGGACTACACATGCTTCCCAAACCACAGCAACGACCGATGGAGCCTGATGATGTGGTCACCGGAGGTCGGCTGAATCCGCGCTGGTCGCGACCTCCGGCGGGCTCGACGCACAGGGGCGGATGCGCCGTCGTGCGTTGTTCGAGGTGGCTACGGCCGAGGCGATCGAGTGGCAGGAGTCCTTCCCCGTGGGCATGGTTGACGCCACTGCGTGGATCTCGCCCGGACGCGCCGCTTCAAAGATTCACTGACCTGCGCAGTCGCATGCTCGCAACTGAGCCCCTGAGGCCCGTGAAGCGGCCCTTCGGCACGCGAGTTACGCCGTCGGGACGTGCCTCCGCGAGATGAGTCGCGCCGTTGGGGGCCCGCATGGCCCTTCACAGCGGCTCCACCTCGCCGAGCAGCAGGCCGTAGACCATCCCGTCCACCAGCGCCTCCCAGGAGGCCTCGAGCAGGTTGCCGCCGACCCCTACAGTGCTCCAGGACCGCTGTCCGTCGGTGTGCTCGATCAGCACCCGGGTGATCGCATCGGTGCCGTGCGCACTGTCCAGAAGGCGCACCTTGTAGTCGGTCAGCTGGAAGTCCTCGATCTGCGGGTAGGCGGTGCGCAGCGAGAGCCGGAGGGCATGGTCCAGGGCGTTCACCGGCCCGTTGCCCTCTCCGGTGCTGACCACCCGGGTCTCCCCCGCGTGGATCTTCACCGTGGCCTCCGAGCTCACCTCGCCGGCCGCACCGACCGGAACGCTGCTGTGCTCGACGATCGCGCGCCAGGACTCCACCCGGAAGTAGCTCGGCCGCCTGCCCTCGACCTCCTCACGCAGCAGCAGGTCGAAGGAGGCGTCGGCGGCGTCAAAGGTGTAGCCGTTCGCCTCGGCATCCTTGACCCGGTTGGTGATCTTCCCGAGCAGGTCCGGCTGATCGGCCAGGTCGAAACCCAGTTCGCGACCCTTCAGCTCGATGCTCGCCCGACCGGCCATGTCCGAGACCAGCATGCGCATGTCGTTGCCGACCTGGCGCGGATCGATGTGCTGGTACAGATCCGGGTCGATGCGGATGGCGCTGGCGTGCAGTCCGGCCTTGTGCGCGAACGCGCTGGCGCCGATGTAGGGCTGCCGGGCGAACGGGGCGATGTTGGTGATCTCGCTGACCGCGTGCGCGATCCGGGTGACCTCCTCCAGTCCGGCGCCGGTGAGGGTGCGCAGGCCGAGCTTGAGCTCAAGGTTCGCCACCACGGCAAGCAGGTCAGCATTCCCGGTGCGTTCGCCGTAGCCGTTCACACAGCCCTGCACCTGACGGGCGCCGGCCGCCACCGCGGCCATCGAGTTCGCCACGGCGCAGCCGGAGTCGTTGTGAGCGTGGATGCCGAGCGTCCCGTCGGTGCGGGCGGCCACCTCGGTCACGATCTCGTGCACCCAGTCCGGCAGCATGCCGCCGTTGGTGTCACAGAGGGCGACGACGTCGGCTCCTGCGTCGAGCGCGGTCGTCACCGCGCGTAGGGCGTAGCTGGGGTCGTGCCGGTAGCCGTCGAAGAAGTGCTCCGCGTCGAGCACCACCCGTCGGCCTTGTCCGCGCAGGTAGGAGACGGTGTCGGCGATCATCGCGAGGTTCTCCTCGCCGGTGGTGCGCAGGGCGCGTTCCACGTGCCGGATGTCGCTCTTCGCCACCAGGGTGATGATCGGGGCCTCGGAGTCCACCAGGGCCCGCACCTGGGTATCGGCATGGGCGGTGGTGCCGGGCTTGCGGGTGGCACCGAAGGCCGCGAGCTCGGCATTGTGCAGGGTGAGTTCCTTGGCGGCCTTGGCGAAGAACTCGGTGTCCTTAGGAATGGCTCCGGGCCAGCCACCCTCGATCGAGGTCACGCCGAGCTCGTCGAGCAACGGGGCGATGGCCAGCTTGTCGGCCACGGAGAGGTTCATCCCCTCCTGCTGGGCGCCATCGCGCAGCGTGGTGTCGTAGACCTCCACGCTCGAGTTCTCGGTGTGGGGTGCGGTGCTCATGTCATGACCTTCATGCGTTCAGCGGTGTCGACGTGCGCCTGGGCAGGGTGCGCCTGGGTCGCGATCGTCCGGACGGTCATCGGTGTTGCCGTGGCGGGTGGCTGTGGCAACAAAAAGACCCCCCGAGTGCGGGAGGTCTGCGCGTTCACCGAGGGGTGAACGCGCTAGCCGATAATCAGGGCGCTGGTGTGCGTCATGAGGACATTGTGACACATCCGACGGCGGATCCGGACGTCGCGAGGTCGACCGCGCCGGAGTGTCCCTGCTCGGGCTTACTGTGTCCGGTGTGGAGACGGTACTGGCGGTCTGGGGCGCGCACGTCGAGGTGCTCGACCTGGGCGCGGACCGCCGGGTGGCAGCCCGTACCGAGCTGAGCCGGGACGAGCTGCCGCAATTCGTGGCCGCCAGGGAGCGGGAGGACCCACCGCGGTGGGTGTGGACCGATACCAATCAGGTCTCCCCGCAACTGCTGGCGGCAGGCGTACGCGTGCACCGCTGCCTGGATCTGCGACTGTGCCGAACGATCCTGCAGCATGCGTTCCCGGATCGTGAGTGGCCGGAGCCGCACTGGCCCACGGCACCCGTGGGTGACCAACCGGAGCCGACGTTGCTGGATGCTCTGACGATCGAGGAAGACTCCCCCGCACCAGGTGGTTCGGCCGAAGAGGTGCTGACTGAGCATCTGCGCCAGCAGGAGACGC
>DXBY01000260.1 GCA_019116305.1 Candidatus Ruania gallistercoris
CGGTTCTACGAGCGCCGCGAGATCAAGGATGCGATCGCCTACCTGCGGGCGGTGATCAACCCGGACGACTCGGTGAGCATCCGCCGGATCCTCAACGTGCCCAAGCGCGGGCTGGGGGACCGGGCCGAGGCGATGCTCGCCGCGCATGCCGAACGGGAGCGGATCTCGTTCGGTGCGGCCGTGGACGACCATGAGAACGTGCTCGGCCTGGCCACCCGGTCGATGGCCAACGTGCGTGGCTTCGCCGAGCTGATCTCGGGGCTGCGCGAGCTCGCCGATTCCGGCGCCACACCAGCGGAGGTGCTCGACGCCGCCCTGGACCGCTCCGGCTACCTCGCCGAGCTGCGCGCCAGCAGCGACCCGCAGGACGCCTCCCGGGTGGAGAACCTGGCCGAACTGCACGCGGTGGCCGCCGAGTTCACCGCTGCCGAGCCGGACGGCGATCTGGGCGACTTCCTGGAGCGGGTGGCGCTGGTGGCCGATGCGGACCAGATCCCGGAGAACGACGACGGCAGGGGCATGATCACGCTGATGACCGTGCACACCGCCAAGGGCCTCGAGTTTCCGGTGGTGTTCGTCACCGGGCTGGAGGACGGCACGTTCCCGCACCAGCGGTCCCTGGCGGACTCAGCCGAACTGGCCGAGGAGCGGCGGCTGGCCTATGTGGCGCTCACCCGGGCGCGGGAGCGGCTCTACCTGACCCGGGCCGCGGTGCGCACCACCTTCGGCCTGCCGAACGAGTTCCCGGCCAGCCGGTTCCTCGCCGATGTGCCCACCGAGCTGGTGCACTACGAGCGGGCCGAGGCGTCCTCGGCGACGCTGCGGGGCGGGTCGTTCGTCGGCGGGGCGATCGGGTCCGGTACGGGTCGGCGTGGCTCCCGGGGACCCTCCCGGCCGGTGCAGCGAACTACGCGAGGGGAGTCTGCGCCGTCGTTCGGTTCGGCGACCCCGCGCGCGGACGTGCCCAGCCTGGACGTGGGCGACCGGGTCACCCACGACGCCTACGGGATGGGCCGGGTGGTGGCCCTGGAGAACACCGGGAACAACGCCGTCGCGAAGATTGACTTCGGCGAGAGCGGCACCAAGCGCCTGCTGCTGCGCTACTCCCCGGTGACCAAGCTCTGAGCTTTCCGCGGGCAGCTGTTCCATGCGACGAGGGTGGCCTGGGTGTCGCGGATCCACCGGATTGCGACACCCAGACCACCCTCGCGGTCGGCGCTGAGTTGATCAGCCGATCGTGGCCGGGGCCAGGTCGGGTTGCTCGGACTGCGCCGCCGGGGTGAACGGGGCCACGTCCTGCTCGCAGGTCGCCCCGTCGGTGGATTCGAGGTTCAGGAGATAGTCCTCGATCGCCGTGTTCGCGCACGTGCTGGGCGCGAGCATCGTGGTGTGCCCGTAGCCCTCGACGGTCAGCATGCTGGCGTTCGGCCACAGGTCCGCGTACGGCTCGGTGAACGCGTACGGCGTCGCCGGGTCGTACCGGGTGCCGATCACCAGCACGGAGGCGTCCGTGGACTGCTCCCACGGACCGGTATACGCGTCCTCGTCACTGACGTGCACGGTCTTGCACTGCGACCCCACCCAGGCGCGGGCTGGGCCGAAGTGTTCGGCCTCCTCCTCGGCGGCCTCGGCCTGCGCCGGGTAGCCGGCCAGGGTGCCCGGGTGCTCGGCATCCACGCAGGTACTGGCGATTCCACCACCGATCGAGGCATAGTCCTCGAAGAAGCCGATCTCGCGAAGGAAGTCCCGGATCGAGTCCACGCCACCGGACTGGGTGGAGAACGCCCGGTTCGCCTCGGCCGGTTCGACCAGCGCCGCCAGAGTTGCGGCCAGGTCGCCCCACTGCATCGGGCTGTACAGCGACTGGAAGATCGTGATCACCGCATCGTCGTAGCCGAACTCCATCGTGGAGCCGTCCGGTTGCTCGACCTCGACCGGAGTCTCCTTCAGCTGCTCGAACAGATCATCCATCACCTGCTCGGGGTCACCGAGCCCGGCGAGTGCGCAGTTCTCCTCCCCGGCTTCCGCGCACAGGCGGAGGAACTCCTGGTAGGTCTCGTCCGCGGCCACGTGCTGCCCCATTCGGCGGCCCAGCCCGCGATCGTCGCCCTCACCGACGTACGCCGCGGGGTCCACCGTCCCATCCAGCACCATGGTGCGGATCCGGTCCGGGAACAGCTGACCGTAGGTGGCGCCGAGGAAGGTGCCGTAGGAGTAGCCCACGTAGTTCAGCTCCTCGTCCCCCACGGCCTGCCGGAGCAGATCCATGTCCCGGGCCACGTTCGCCGTCGACGAGGTGGCGATCCGGTCCCCGGAGACCGCTGTGCAGGAGACCCCGAGGGCCGCGGAGTGAGCCATCATCCGCATCTCCTCGCGATGCCCGACCGGGAAGGCGATCATCTCGGCGAGGAACTCGTTCTCGGCCTCTTGGTTCGGGAAGCAGGTGGCCGGGTCGGACTGCCCGACGCCGCGGGGGTCGAAGCCGATGATGTCGAACTGGGCGCGGACCTCGTCGGTGAACAGCGCCTCGCCCATCACCTGCAGGTTCTCCACCCCAGGGCCACCGGGCCCGCCGAAGTTCAGGAACAACGAGCCGATCTTGTTCTCCGGATCGGTGGCCGGCATCCGGGTCATCGCGATCTCGGTGGTGGCCCCGTTCGGCTCGTCGTAGTCGCTGGGCACGTCCACGCTGGTGCAGTCGAACTGCTCCAGTCCCTCACCGCAGTCGGCCCAGTTCACCTCTGGGACCGGGGCATCGACCTGTGCGGCCTGCCCACCTGCCGATCCACCGCCGTCGGCCGGGGCTGGTGCGGCGGCCGCAGGCACTGCGGCTCCGACCATCACGATCGCGGCGGCGGCGATCGCGGCTGTTGGTGCTGATCTGAGGACCCTCTCTTTGCGTCTCATGCACCCCTTCGTAACAATTCGGTCACAGCCCCGGCAATGGTTCGTGGCGAGGTTCAGTACAGCGATGTACGGCTTGTGCGGCCGATCTCCTCCGTGCGGCCGATGCCCCTCCACCGTGCGGGGGAGCTCGACGGCGTGGGCAGAGTATGCGCGTGCATGCTCAGTCGGACTGTGGCAGAGTCCTGTGCACTCGAGAGGACGGCCCCGGCCGACCTGCACGACCGACACGTCCGGTGGGGGCCCGACGTGAGACCACATCGACCTGAGGGGGGAAGATGTCCATCAGTCCTTTCCGTCAATCACGTCTGCGGGTTCGCCCCGGAGCTGTCACGGCTGCGGCACTGGGCCTCGCGCTGGTCGCGACGTCCTGCGGTACGGAGGGTGAGGATCCCGGTGCGGACGCCGGGGCGGATGCAGACGCCGGTGGCAGCGCCGACGCCAACGGTGGTGGTGACCCGAGCGAGGACCCGAGCAACCCTGCCGCGGAGCTCGGGGACTGGGTCGAGGTGCCCGCCGGTGCGATCGTGCTGGCCTCCACCCCGGGAACGGCTCTCCTGGCCGTGGGCGAGCCCGGCCAGGGGGAGGGCGAAGCCACCCGGGACGTCGCGGCCTACGACGCCGCCGGTGAGGAGCTGTG
Organism: Candidatus Ruania gallistercoris; assembly: GCA_019116305.1. GTDB lineage: Bacteria > Actinomycetota > Actinomycetes > Actinomycetales > Beutenbergiaceae > Ruania > Ruania gallistercoris. The sequence continues at coordinate 3,545 of DXBY01000260.1, forward strand.
GACCTTTCCCGGC
>DXBY01000261.1 GCA_019116305.1 Candidatus Ruania gallistercoris
ACAGTGGCCTGGAGCAGGTGCGGGTCCTGCCCGGACAGAGCCACCTCCTCCGGGTGCCCCGCCTGCCCCGGGTGAGCGCCGCCGTCGCCGGCCGGAGCGAGCACCCGCAGCGCGTGCGGACTGATCGCCACTGTGCGCCCCGCCCGGTGCACCACCCAGTAACCGAGGAACTGTGCCGCCTGGGCATCGACTGGATGCGCCCACACCTCCGCGGGCGTGCCGGTCTGCACCAGCCGGCCGGCGCGCATCAGCGCCACCCGGTCGGCCACGGTGAACGCCTCGTCGTGGTCGTGGGTGACATACAGCGCAGTGGTACCCGCGGTTCGGAGGATGTCGTGCAGCTCAGTAGCCAGGTGCTCCCGCAGGCCGCGATCCAGGGCGGAGAGCGGTTCGTCCAGGAGTAGCAGGCGCGGTCGGGGTGCGAGTGCGCGGGCCAGTGCCACCCGCTGCTGCTCACCGCCGGAGAGCGCGGTGATCGAGCGGGTAGCATGCTCGGCCAGGCCGACCAGGTCCAACAGCTGGCTCACCCGGGCCGTCCGCTCCGCCCGCGGCACCCCCGCCATCTGCAGCCCGTAGGCGACGTTCCCGGCAACATCGCGGTGCGGGAACAGCTGCCCGTCCTGGAACATCAGCCCGAAACCGCGCCGGTGCACCGGGACCTCCCGCACGTTGGCCCCAGCCCAGGTGAGCTCCCCCGCCGTCAGCGGTTCCAGTCCGGCGACCGCCCGCAACAGCGAGGACTTCCCACACCCGGACGGGCCGAGCAAAGCGACCACCTCACCCCGGCGGACCTCCAGATCCACCCGGTCCACCGCCGTCACCGACCCATAACGGACCACCGCACCCGTCACCTGCAGCCCGGTCACCTCAGCTCCTCCCGTCCGGCACGATCGTAGGCGCGGTTACGCTGGCGGTATGCCCGCGCTCCGCCCGGTCGACGCCCGTGACGTCCGTATCGGGGTATGCCTGCTGCCCGAGCTCCCCTGGCATGAGGCCGCCGGCCTGTGGCGCCAGGTGGAGGACCTCGGTGCCGCGCACGCCTGGACCTATGACCACCTGGTCTGGGGCGGGCTGCCGGACTCGGACTGGTACTCCACCATGCCCACGCTGGCCGCCGCGGCGAGCGTGACCGAACGGATCGGCCTGGGCACGTTCGTCGCGTCCCCGAACTTCCGCCACCCCGCACTGCTCGCCAAGGACACCGTCACCCTCGATGACATCTCCGGCGGTCGGTTGCTGCTCGGGCTGGGCGCCGGCGGGGACCTGGACAGCCGGTTGCTCGGGGCCGAGCACACCCGCGGTCAGCGCACCCGGCGGTTCGCGGAGCTGGTGGAACTCACCGACAGGCTGCTCACCGAGGACCGGGTGGAGCACGCGGGCGAGTTCTTCACCGTGGCCGGTGCCCGTGGCCGGCCCGGCTGCGTGCAACAACCGCGCGTGCCGTTCGTGATCGCCGCCAGCGGCCCGAAGGCGATGGCGCTCGCCGTGGCTCACGGCCAGGGCTGGGTGACCACCGGCACGCAGGTCGGACCGCCCACGGAACGCGCGACCGGGACCGCCAGTGACCCCGCCGAGGCCTGGTGGCTCGGGGTGGCTGAACAGGCCACCCGCATGGACCAGCTGGAGGCGGCCGCTGGTACGGGCCACCAGCCGCTGCGCCGCTACCTCGCGATCGACGTGCACGGCCCGGCGGTACTCAACACCAGCGCAGCGCACGCGTCGGAACAGGTAGCGCGGGCTGGTGAGCTCGGGTTCACCGATGTGGTGGTGCACTGGCCGCGCCCCGAGGCGCCGTACCAGGGCTCGGTTGCGGTGCTGGAAGGACTGCTCCGCTGAACCCACGACGTCCCTCCGGGCGTCGGTCACCGCCCGGAGCGGGTAAGGCTCTGTCGCTCTCGCGGAGCGTCGGTCAGAATGGCCGGATGGATCTCTCAGGACACCGCGGCGGCGAGCAGCAGCCCAGCGCGTTCGTCGCGGACATCTGCCGTCGCCTCGGCGAGGAGTACGGAGGATTCGACACCGCCGCCCCGTTGCCGCAGGGCCCGGGTGGGCCTGGTGCGGAGGTCGTGATTCACGTCGCGGGCTCATCTGATCCGGACCGGCCCCCGTTCCTGCAAGGCGCGGGAATCACTCGCACCGCACGCGCGTATGCCGACCGCACCGAGGTCTTCGACGGCGACGTGCTGCTCGCCGTCTACGACGACCTCACCGTGGCCAACGTGTTCCAGGAGCATTGAGCCGACCTGGTCAGATCTCACCGGCGTGCTCCCCACGGAGTCGTTCGGCCAGCGCCATCACGGTGGCGGTGAGCAGCGCGAGCACCACCGCCGCCGCCAACGCCATGCCCTGGTTCAGCGCACCGGGCTGGCCGATCAGCCGGAACACCACCACCGGCAGTGTGGGCCGGTCCGGACGGGACAGGAAGCTGGTCGCACCGAACTCCCCCAGCGATACCGCGAACGCGAACCCGATCGCCAACCCCAGCGAGCGCATCAGGTACGGCCCGTCCACAGTGGCCAGCACCCGCCACGGGGTGGCGCCGAGCACCGCCGCCACCTGACGCTGGCGTGGGTCGATCGCGCGCAGCACCGGCAGCACTGTCCGCACCACCAGCGGCATCGCGACGATCGCCTGCGCGATCGGGATCAGCACCGGGGAGCTGCGCAGGTCCAGCGGCGGGTGGTTCAGCGCGATCAGGAAGCCGAACCCCACCGTCACCGCGGACACCCCGAGCGGGAGCATCACCGCCGCGTCCAGCCACGCGAGCGCCCGCCGTCCACCGGTGCTCCGGGGCCGGCGGGAGACCACCAGAGCCACCAGCACCCCCATCAGCACCGCGATCAGGGTGGCGTCCACAGCGATCCGCAACGAGTTCGCCGTCGCCTGCCACACCGTGACGGTGAGGGCATTGTCCCCACCGGTGCTGCCCAGCGCCCAGTAGTTGCCCAGCCCCCAACCGGTCGGCGTACGCAGCGAGCGGAGCACCAGAGTGGCCATCGGGGCGAGCAGCAGCACCCCCACCACGACGGCGGTCACGGCAGCGGGCAGCAGGTCCGCACCGGGGCGCCCGCGCCGGATCAGCTGCAGGGGGGTGCTGCGCGCGGGGCTGCCGTGCAGCGTCAGCGCTCGTTCTCTCTTCGCGCGGGCGCGGGAGAAGGCGAGCAGGGCACCGGCCACTACCAGTAGCTGCACCACGGACAGCACCGAGGCCGCCCGCAGGTTGAGGAACTGGGTGGTCTGGATCCAGATCTCGGTCTCCACCGTTCCGAACCGGAGCCCACCGAGCACCAGCACCACGCCGAACGCCGTGGCGCAGAACAGGAACACCACCGACGCGGCAGAGGCGATCGCCGGGCCGAGAGCCGGCAGCGTCACGGTGAGGAACGCGCGCGCCGGGGAGGCACCGAGCGCCCGGGCCGCCTGCGCGGTGCGCGGGTCCAGCCGCTCCCACAGGCCGCCGACCGTGCGCACCACCACGGCATAGTTGAAGAACACCAACGCCAGCACGATCGCGGTGAACGTGCCGTCCAGGCCGAGGAAGCCGAGCGGCCCGGAGCTGGCGAGCAGGGACCGGAACGCCACCCCGACCACCACGGTCGGGAGCACGAACGGCACTGTGACCACGGCCCGCACCAGTGTGCGCCCGGGAAAGGTCCGGCAGTACAGCACGTAGGCGCCGGGCACGCCGAGCAGCACGGCACCGAGCGTGCCCAGGGTCGCCTGGGCGAAGGTCAGGCCGATGATCCGCCAGGTGCGGCTCGCGCCGAAGACTTCCGCCACCCCGCCCAGGTCCAGGGCGCCATCGGCCACGAACCCGCGCGCGACCAGGGCGGCAACCGGGTAGCCGAAGAAGATCGCCAGGAACGCCAACGGCACTGCGGCCGCCACCAGCACCGCAGCGGTGCCGGCCCGCCGGCCGCCGCCTGTGCGGTCGCTCGCGAGGGTGGCCTCGATGTCGGTTTCTCCCGGTTTTTCGACATCGAGACCACCGTCGCGCGCTGGGGCCAGCGCCACGGTCAGCCGATCACCGTGTTCGTCCACTGCTCGATCCACTCGTCGCGGTGGGTGTCGATCAGCGCCGGGTCCATGGTGAACGGCTCGTCCGCGAGCGGGGCGAACTCGGTCCACGCCTGCGGCAGGTCGATCTGGTCGTTGATCGGGTACATGTACATCTGCTCCGGGATGTCGGCCTGGACCTCGTCGGAGAGCAGGAAGTCGATGAACGCCTGCGCCCCCTGGGGGTTGTCCGCGCCGGCGAGCACCCCGGCGTACTCCACCTGCCGGAAGCAGGTGTCCAGCAACGCCCCGGTCGGAGCCTCGGTCTCGTCCTCACCCACCTCGAACGCCGGCGAGGTGGAGTAGGACAGCACGATCGGCCGGTCCCCTTCTCCGGTGGAGCCGGAGAAATCCACCGAGTAGGCATCCGACCAGCTCTCCACCACCTTCAGCCCGTTGTCGGCGAGCTGACGCCAGTAGTCCTGCCAGCCGTCCTCACCGTAGGCGGCCACTGTGGCGAGCAGGAACGCCAGCCCCGGGGAGGACGTCGCCGGGTTGGTCACCACCATCAGGTCCTGGTACTCCTCGGCGAGCAGGTCGTCCAGGGTCTCCGGCTCGGGCAGTTCCTGATCGGCGAAGTACTGGTGATCCACATTCAGGCACACGTCCCCGCGGTCCACTGGGGTGAGCGAGCCGGCATCGTCAGCCAGGTAGGGCTCGGCACTGGCCGGCAGGTCCGGGGAGGTGTACGGGTCGAACACACCCTCGGCGATCGCCCGGCCGGCGAAGGAGTTGTCCACCCCGAAGGCGACGTCGCCGAGCGGGGAGTCGGTGGTCAGGATGAGCTGGTTCACCAGGGCGCCGCCGTCCCCGGGGGCACTGAGCTCCAGCGTGTAGTCGGTCTCGTCCTCGAACTGCTCGATCAGGTCCTCGGAGAGTGCGAAGGAGTCGTGCGTGACCACCCGCACCAACGCGGGTTCACCGGCCTCATTGGTGCTGCCCTCCTCGGGCTCGCCGCCGATCAGGGAACAGCCGGCCAGGCTCACGGCGACGGCGGTGCTCACCACCGCTGCTGCGTGGCGGCGGTAGGTGGTGGTGCGGGTCATGCTTCCTCCTCAACTTCATGTGAGAAGGGGTCCGTGGGCGGGAGCCCACGTCGAGAGGTGCTCGACTCCCTTCGCCGGTGCTAACCGGAGCAGGTTCGAGGGTCTGCGGCGGACCGCACTCTCAGCGCACGGGGCGCTCCCCTGTCGTCTGCCCGCCACGGTACACCGGGGACCGTGACCGGGCGAACGATGGTGACCTGACTCACCCAAGCGGAGTCCGGTCCCGGTGGATAAGGTGGACGGCGGAACGTCCGATTCGAGGAGTCGCACCTGATGAACGTGCAGAAGCTGGTCACCACCGTGGCGGCGGTCGCCGCCGGTTTCGCTGCGAACAAGCTGCTCGCGGCCGGGTGGAAGGCGATCACCGGCCACGAGCCACCCACTGGGGACCCGGACGACGGGGAGATCAGCATCGGCGAGCTGGTGGTGTTTGCCGCAGTCAGTGGCGCCGTGGTCGCCTTCGCCCGGACCTTCGCCACCCGCGGCGCGGCCAAGTGGATGGAGAGCGGCGACAAGACCGCGATCGAGAAGGACTGATCCTGCTCAGCCCTCGTTCTCTGCCTCCGCCCGGGCCCGGTGCAGGTCCTCGGTGAGTTCGTCGGTGGCCAGCTGCTCCGAGTCCACCTTGTGCGTGCGGTAACCGGCCCGGCCGACCATGTGCGCCGAGACCGGTGCCGTGATCAGCTGGAACGCCACCACCAGGGTGAGCTTCCATGTGACCTGGCTGGAGGCCAGGCTGACCGCCAGGCCACCCATCATCAGCATCAGCCCGAGCACCTGCGGTTTCGTGGCGGCATGCATCCGGGAGAGCAGATCGGGAAAGCGTGCGACCCCGACAGCGGCGATGAAGGTCAGGGCACTTCCGCAGATCAGCAGCACAGCGGCAAGAATCTCGGTGGCGCTCACAGTTCACCGTCCTCCAGCCGGGCGCGCGCATCACGCTCGGCGGCCTCAGCCGGGGTGATGATCCGGGACTCGGCCTCCGGTTCGGCGGCCGCGAACCGGGCGAGGGTCACCGACCCGACGAAACCCACCAGCGCGAGCACGGTCAGCACCAGCACCAGGTCGGTGCGGCCGAACCAGAGCGAGACCAGCGCCAGGCTGCCGATCAGCGCCGAGACGAGCACGTCCAGGGCCACGATCCGGTCCAGCATGCTCGGGCCCCGCTCCACCCGGAACAACGTGATCACCGCTGCCGCGATCAGCAGCGCCGCGCAGACCGCTATCACCACGGGACTCATGAACTCACCTCGCTGTGCTGCCGGCGACGTCGCTTCCACGGCCTGGGCGGATAGCCGGCGTCGGCGATGTCCTGGTCCGTGGCGAGGGCGTACATCACCCACTTCTCCTGGTCCAGCACCCCCTGCCGGGACTTCTCCACCGCCCCGGGAGCACTCACGTCCAGCACATGCACGTAGAGCATCCCGGTGAGCCGGTGCGCCTCGACCACGATAGACCCGGGAACGATCACGGTGAGCTCCGCCGTCAGGGTGAGAATCAGGTCCGAGGAGGAGGCGAGCTTGACCCGGATCACCGCGCCCTTCGGGTAGCGCCCGATGTGCAGGGCGTGCGCGGCCACGTTGATCGAGGCGCGCACGATGTCCACCAGCAACCGGGCGAGCAGTGCCACAACGCCAACCACCGAGACGTGACCGCCGAAGCCGACGCGGGGCATCGGCATCACCCGGAGCAGACCGAAGCTGATCACCACCCCGGTGAGCACGTTCGCGAGGGTCAGGTTGCCCCAGAGCAGCACCCAGACGATCGTCATCCACACAGCCATCGGCCAACGCCGCAGCCAGTCATAAGCATCGGGTGATCTCATCCGTCACCTCCCCCGGCGTCGGCGGACTGGCCCGAACCACGGTCACCGTAGACCAGCACCGCATCCACGTACGGGGTGCGTGCGGTCAGGTCCCGGGCGGCGGCATCGGTGTAGGCGTACAGCGGTCCGCCGATCACCGCGATCAGCACGCCGACGGAGGCGATCACGGCAGCCGGACCGAACATCGCACGCGGCACCCGGGCGTCCGGTAGCGGCGCAGGGGCCTCCTGCCAAAAGGCCTTGTTCCAGGCCTTCACCACCGCGTACAGGGTGAGCAGCGAGGTGAGCAGGCCGGCCCCAACGCCCACCAGCGCCAGCGTCGACCCGTCCTGGAACCCGGCCTGCAGCAGCCCGACCTTGCCCAGGAACCCGGACATCGGTGGGATACCGGCCAGGTTCATCGCGGACAGGAAGAACACTGCCCCCAGCGCCGGGGCCACCTTCGCCAGGCTGCCGAGCTCCTCCAACGAGGTGGTGCCGCCACGGCGTTCGATCAGCCCGGCGATCAGGAACAGCGCGGTCTGCACGGTGATGTGGTGGACGATGTAGAACATCGAGGCGGACAGTCCGGTCTCGCTGGACAGAGCGATCCCGAAGATCATGTAGCCGATATGGCTGACCAGGGTGAAGGAAAGCAGCCGCTTGATGTCTTCCTGAGCGACCGCACCGATGATGCCGATCAGCATGGTCGCGATCGCTGCCACCAGCAGTACCGTGTCCAGGCTGCCGTCGGTGAACAGCAGCGTCTGCGAGCGCATGATCGCGTACACGCCGACCTTGGTGAGCAGGCCGGCGAACACTGCGGTGACCGGCGCCGGGGCGGTCGGGTAGGAGTCCGGAAGCCAGGCGGAGAGCGGGAACACAGCCGCTTTGATGGCGAACCCGAGCAGCAGCATGATCTGCAGCAGCAGGCGGACCCCGGAGTCCACCTCGGCGAGCCGTTCGGCGAGCTGGGCCAGGTTCAGGGTGCCGGTGGCCGCATAGATCAGTGCGATCGAGATCAGGAACAGGATCGAGGACAGCAGCGAGACCACCACATAGATGGACCCGGCACGGATCCGCTCCCCGGTCCCGCCGAGGGTGAGCAGCACGAAGCTCGCCGCGAGCAGGATCTCGAATCCGACATAGAGGTTGAACAGGTCCCCGGACAGGAACGCCATCGACACACCGGCGGCGAGCACCAGGTAGGTCGGGTGGTAGATCGCCACCGGGGCGCCCGCGTTCCCGTCCGCCAGGCCCTGGGCGAGGGAGTAGGCGAGCACCCCGAGAATCACCAGGGCGGATGCCACGAGCATCATCGCGGACAACCGGTCGGCGACCAGGGCGATACCCACCGGTGCCTGCCAGTCGCCCACTCCCATCACCTGCGGGCCGTCGGTGTGCGTCACGAAGATCAGCGCGATCGCTACCGCGAGCACTGTGGACAGCGCGATGATCGAGATGATGCCCTGCGCCTTGGAGCGGCGGGAGACGGCCAGCGCGAGGCCGGCGGCCACCAGGGGCACCACCACGGGCAACGGCAGGAGCCAGGTCATCGGTCTCCTCCAGTGCTCGGTCCGCCGCCGGTACCCTCCGGGGTGTGTGCCGTGGGCTGGCCCTCGGCGCCGACCGGGGTCTCCTCGGTCTCGTCCCGGGCCTCGGCCGCCTCGGTCTGCAGATCCGTGCCGGTGTCATCGGTGCGGGCATCAGCCTGCCGCAGTGCGGCGCGCCGGGCGATCCTGCGGTCCTCGAGGTCGTCCTGCACCTCGTCGTGACCGTGCAGCTGCCAGGACCGGTAGGCCATCGCCAGCACGAACGCGGTCAGGCCCAAGTTGATCACAATCGCGGTGAGCACCATCGCCTGCGGCAGCGGGTCGGCCATCTCCTCCGGTTCGGTGGTGCCGACCAGCGGTGGGCCGCCGGCGGCGCCACCGGCGATCAGGAACAGCACGTTCACACCGTTGCTGATCAGCGTCACGCCGAGGACTACCCGGGACAGGCTGCGCTCCAGCAGCAGGTACACCCCGGTGCCAACCAGCACTCCGACCACCACCACCAGGGCCAGGGCCGGGCTCATCTCAATGGTCACCGGCCACCCCCTCGCTCTGCCCGGTGTGCACCAGCTCGGGTTCGGTGTCATCGGCGGTGCTGCGTGGGGAGTCGTGCGCCACATCGGGTGCTGCCTGACCCGCGGCCTCGCCCTGGCGGTCCACTTCGGAGCCCAGGGAGCGCAACACGTCCAGGATCAGGCCGACCACCACCAGGAACACACCGATGTCGAAGAACAGGGAGGTGACCAGGTGCACCTCGCCGAGGATGCCGAGGTTCACGTCGATCGCTACCGACTGCAGCACCACACCACCGAAGAACAGGGGCACGGCTCCCACCCCCGCGGACAGGAACAACCCGGATCCGAGCAGTGCACCGGGCAGCACCGGCACCGCCTCACCGAGCTCGTAGCGCCCGCCGGCGAGGTAGCGCACGGTGAGCGCGATGCCCACCACCAGACCGGCGACGAACCCGCCACCGGGTGCGTTGTGCCCGGAGAAGAGCAGGAACACGGCGAAGATCAGCATGGTGTGGAAGACGATCCGGGTGGCGACCTCGAAGATCACCGAGCGCCGGTAGGGCGACAGCGCCGCCCCGGCGGGCAGCCAGTGGCGGTTCCGGTGGGCGGCCCGCTGCTCCGCGGTACCGGCCCCCAGCCGGACGGTGGCATCCTCCCCGGGTGGCACCGGCCACACCGCGGGCACGCTCGGCTTGAAGTCCCGCACCCGGTCCACCCCGCGGGAGCGAGTCCGCAGGAACACCAGCGAGGCCACACCGGTGGCCGCCACCAGCAGCACGGCGATCTCGCCCATCGTGTCCCAGGCGCGGATGTCCACCAGGGTCACGTTCACGATGTTCTTGCCATGGCCGTACTCGTAGGCTTCCTCGGGGAAGAACTCGGCGATCGGGTTGGCCACTCTCGCGTTCGGCACCACCAGGGCGAGCAGCATGGCCATCGCCCCCACGGCCACACCCACCAGCGCCCGCCACCAGCGGCTCGCCTTCAGCGGCCGGTCGGAGTAGTACGGCGGCAGCCGGCGCATCACCAGGATGAACACCACCAGCGAGATCGTCTCCACCAGCGCCTGGGTGAGCGCGAGGTCGGGTGCGCCGTGCAAGGCGAACAGCACCACCACCCCGTACCCGGTCACGCCGAGCAGCACCACGGCTTTGAGCCGCCGGCGTGCCCGGGCCGCCAAGAAGGCACCGATCGCGATCACCAGTCCCACCGCAACCTGGCCGGGGGTGTCGAACCACCGGATGTCGCCGATCTGCGCACCTCCGGTGAAGGTGGCGATGCCGATCGAGGCGGCGGCCGTGAACAGGATGATCGCCAGGTACAGCGGCAACGAACCACGCTGCGTGACGGAGGTGACCCCGATCGCGACCCGGTCCAGCCGTCGCATCGTGGAGCGGTAGCTGTGATCGGCGTCCGGAGCGAGCACGACGGCGTCCTGCACCCGGTAGACCAGGCCTCGCCCGGCGTAGAGCACCAGTCCGAGGCCCACGATGGCGGCCGTGAGCAGCAGGGGCAGTCCGAACCCGCCCCACAGGGTCAGGTGTCCGGCTTCGCCGGTGGGGTAGGTCGCGGCGTGCGGGGCGAGCAGCCGCTCTCCCAGCCCCGGGATGAGGCCGGCGCCCAGACCGGCGATCGCGAGCAGCAGGCCGGGAATGAACAGCCCGGTGGCTTCCCGGTCCAGCTCGGTGTCGGCCAGGTCGGGCTTGCGGGCGAACGCACCCCAGAGGAACCGCAGACCGTAGGCAAAGGTGAGCACCGAGCCGAGGACGATCACGGTGAGCACGATGATCTGGTGCGTTCCGCCGTCGTGCGTGAGCGCCTCCAGCGCTGCCTCTTTGCCGACATAGCCGGCGAACGGGGGCAGGCCGATCATGGAGAATATGGCGAGGAATCCGGCGATGCTGGCCGCCGGCAGGTTGCGACCCAGGCCGGAGAGCTGCCGCAGGTCGCGGGTACCGGCAGCGGCGTCGATCACGCCGACGGTGAGGAACAGCGCGGCCTTGAACATTGCGTGCGCGCCGAGCAGGGCCAGCCCGGCGAGCGCGACCGCACGTTCGGCCTGTCCGACGAGCAGGATGAGGAAACCGAGCTGGCTGACCGTGCCGAAGGCGAGCAGCAGCTTCAGGTCGTGCTGCTTCAGCGAGCGGTAGCCGCCGACGATCATCGTGGCGCCGCCGGCCACCAGGATGATCCAGCGCCAGATCTCCAGGTCGGCGAACCCGGGGGCCATCCGGGCGACCAGATAGACGCCGGCCTTGACCATGGCGGCGGCGTGCAGGTAGGCGCTCACCGGGGTGGGGGCGGCCATCGCCGAGGGCAGCCAGAAGTGGAACGGGATCTGCGCTGACTTGGTCAGCGCGCCCACCAGCACCAGCGCCACTGCTGTGGTCACGCCCCAGCCAGTGGGCGGGTGGGCGACCAGCTCGGTCAGAGAGTAGGAACCGCCGTCGGTCTCGCCGAGGATGAGGAACCCACCGAGCATCGCCAGCCCGCCGAGTGTGGTGACGATGATCGCCTGCATCGCCGAGCGGCGCGAGCCCTTCCGGTCGAAGTAGTGACCGATGAGCAGGTAGGAGAAGATCGTGGTCAGTTCCCAGAACACGTACAGCACGAGCGTGTTGTCCGTGCTGACCAGGCCGAGCATGGTGCCGGCGAACGCGACGAACACCCCGGCGAACCGGCCGAGGAACTTGGCCCCGGAGGCGAAGTACCAGGCGCAGTAGGCGAGCACCAGGGCGCCGACTGCCCCGACGATCAGCACCATGAACCAGGCCAGGGTGTCCAGCCGGAACGCCAGGTCCAGCCCGATGGAGTCCACCCAGCGCACATCGACCCGTGGCCCCTGACCGTCGAGCACGGCACTGGTCTGGGTGAGCGCCCAGACCGCTGCCGATCCGGGCACCAACGCCAGCGGCAGGAACATCTTCCGGCCGAACCTCGCCACCAGAGCGGGCGCAACCAGAGCCGCGATGAGGTGCACGGCTAATAGCTGCAGCACGTCCGCTCCTGCTCAGTGGGCGTGGTCAGTGGTCAGAGTTCGAATGGTGCAGTTGTGGTCCGGGACGGGAAAATGGCACGCCACACCGCCTCACAGCAGCCGGCGGACCGTCCCCAATACTAACAATCGCCCCAGGGTGCCAGCGCCCGCGCCCACATCGCGGATCGCCTTGTCGGACGGGATGAGAAGCTGCGCCAACCCGGGCACGCACCCGGGTCGTCCTGTCAGGCAGGGCCTATGGTCCCGCCTGACAGGAACGACCCGAGTATGGGAAGGGTCAGGGCTGGACGAGGAAACCGTCGTCGTCGGTGGCCTGCCCGCCGGCAGCGGCCAGCACAGCCCGACCGGCCGCCTCGATCCGCTCCCGAGCATCGGCGCACTCGGTGCGCAGCCCGGCAGGCACCGGGTCCCGGTGCCACTGCTGGTCGTCGGCCGGGTACCAGCGCAGCTCGTAGGCCAGCACCCCGCCCTCGCGCGCCCAGTCCGCGCCGGCGAGCACCACCGGAATCTCGTCCGCCGCGGCCACCGACGCGGTGATCACCCCACCGCTCGGGTAGCGCCAGATCGTGCCGTAGGACTCCAACACCTCGGGCTGCGCGAGCGCGTGCGCATCGTAGGCGTCGGCCTCGGCGTGCAACCAGGCCCGTTCGCCGTCGTCGAGCTCTGCGGCAGCCTCCGGTCGACCGGGAGCCGGGGGGACCGGCTCCTCGGCCGGCTGCACATCGGTGAGGGCCTGGACCCCCGGCAGCGCGGGCGTGAGCACATGTACCAGAGCGTCCGGGTACAGCCACACCGGCGCATACACGGTCAGGTCCACCCCGGCCCACACCTCCGGCTCGAGCACGTGCCCGGTGTCGGTGCGCACCAGCGCGCCGAGGCGCCGGCCCATCGCCAGCAGCAGCTCGAGCATCTCCCGCTCCGTGCCGCGCACCTCGGCATCGGCGAAGGCACCGAGCAGACCCCCGGTGGCGGCGAGCTCGGCCGGTACCGGGTGCCCGCGGTCCGGCGGGCAGGTGAGCAGATAGAGGGCCACCACCCACGCCGGCAGACCGAGATCCCGGTGAGCTCCGCCGTCGAGCGGGAACGGCCCGGACAGGTGCACTCCCGCACCCAGGGTGAGCACATCGGACTCGGTGCGCACAGCGCTCGGGTGCCGGGAGAGGACCAGGGACTCGACCTCCTCGGCGAGGACGTCCTCGGCCACCGCCAGCACGTGCCGGGAGCGCAGCAGGTCCAGGCTGGGAGCGGCCGCGGCGTCGGACACCTATCTCTCCATCGGGGTGCGGTGGAAGTTCTGGTGCGAACGGGAGGCGGTGGGGCCGCGCTGGCCCTGGTAGCGCGAGCCGGTGCTCCCCGAGCCGTACGGGTGCTCGGCAGGGCTGGAGAGGCGGAAGTAGCACAGCTGCCCGATCTTCATCCCGGGCCAGAGCGTGATCGGCAGCGTGGCGACGTTGGACAGTTCCAGGGTGACGTGCCCGGAGAAGCCGGGGTCGATGAAGCCGGCCGTGGAGTGGGTGAGCAGACCGAGGCGCCCCAGGGAGGACTTCCCCTCCAGGCGGGCGGCGACGTCGTCGGGCAGGGTGATCTCCTCCAGGGTGGAACCGAGCACGAACTCGCCGGGGTGCAGCATGAACGACTCTCCCGGGTCGACCTCGACCAGCCGGGTGAGCTCGGGTTGGTCGGCGGCCGGGTCGATGACCGGGTACTTGTGGTTGTCGAACAGCCGGAAGTACCGGTCCAGGCGGACGTCAACGCTGGAGGGCTGGATCATCGCCTCGTCGAACGGATCCAGCCCGACCCGCCCAGAGTTCAGCTCGGCTCGGATGTCGCGGTCGGAGAGCAGCACGAGGCAACGGTAGCCGAGCGGCCGTAGTCCCGGCGAACCCCGTACGCCCCGGGGCGAACGCTTGCCGGCGAGGCAGTCCCGATGCCGCACCAGCAGGCGCTCCCGGCCAGGGTGGCAGATCCTCCGGATGTGAAAGCACTCCGTGACGTTCGGTATGCTGGCCTCGCTGTGGTCCTCGTAGGACCTCAGGCGGGTGTAGTTCAATGGTAGAACTTCAGCTTCCCAAGCTGACGGCGCGGGTTCGATTCCCGTCACCCGCTCCAGTTGACCAAGGGCCGCTCAACGGATCGAGGGGTGGGGCTGAGGCCACGATGACGCTGGATCTCGCCACTGTCGACCTGACCGCGCTCGCACCCACCGATCTTGCGGCGCTTCCCGGGATCAGCGCGGACGTCGAGGTGGTGGTGGCCGAGCCGGCTGAGGTTGCCGAGGGGCCGCTGTGGCACCAGGGCACGCTCTGGTGGTGCGACATCACCGCCGGCACGCTGCACCGGCTGGACGAGCGGGGCCGGGCGCAGACCGTGGTGCGGGCATCGGACTACCTCTCGGCGCTGCGGCCGGCGGTCGGTGGCGGGTTGGTGGTGGCTGCGGACGACGGCGTGCATCACCTCGGTCCGCAGAGCACCAGTCTGGGCATATCACTAGGCAGCCCGCACGGCCTCCCGGGCCGGTTCAACGATGCGACGGTAGCCCCGGACGGGTCGCTGTGGATCGGGGCGATCTCCGGTGAGGCCCGGGCCGGGATGGTGCTGCGGGCCACGGTCGACGGCGGTCGGTTCAGTTTCGCCGAAGCGGTCAGTGGCGTACGGCTTCCCAACGGGATCGGATTCGCCGCCGACGGCAGCGAGATGCTGCTCATCGACTCCTTCCGCTACGCGATCTACGCGTGTGTGGTCGACGGCGGCGCAGTGGTAAGCGCACGACCGTGGGTGCGGTTCGACCCGGACGCGGGCGTGCTGCCGGACGGGTGGTGTCAGGACGCTGACGGCTGTTGGTGGGTGGCGATCTGGGGCGGGCGGTGCCTGGTCCGGCTGAGCCCGGACGGGGAACCGCTCGGCCGGGTGGACCTGCCGGTACAGAACCCCACCTGCACCGCCTTCGGGCCGATCGAGAGCGGCCAGCTCTGGGTCACCACGGAGGGCCAGGTGGCCGGCGATCCGGCACTGCTGCGGGTGCAGGTGGAGGCGACCGGGGCACCTCTGGCACAGGCCCGGATTCCGGGCGGCGCTGAGCCTGCCCCGGTGGGGTGAGAGCCCCGCGGCAGCACCACGACGCCCCGGGGACCTGATCGGGCCACCTGAGCTGCGCCGTCGGGCATAGCCGACGCTAGGACACTGACCACCCCAGCGTCCGGCTCACCGCCGCAGCTTCAGGTACTCCTCGATCAGCGCGCGGGTGGAGGAGTCCTGCTCGGCCAGTGCCATCGCGTCACCGGTCACAGCGGGGGCAACCTGCAGGGCGAGCTGCTTCCCGAGCTCCACCCCCCACTGGTCGAAGGAGTCGATGCCCCAGACCACACCCTGGACGAAGGTGATGTGCTCATACAGTGCGATCAGCTGGCCGAGCACGCTCGGGGTCAGCTCGGGGGCAAGGATCGATGTGGTGGGGCGGTTGCCGGTGAACACCCGCGCCGGGACGATCTCCTCCGCAGTGCCCTCGGCGCGCACCTCGTCGGCGGTCTTGCCGAAGGCGAGGGCCTTGGTCTGGGCGAAGAAATTCGCCAGGAACAGGCCGTGCACATCGGTGCCGCTGTCGGAGAGCGGGTGGGCCGGGTTCGCCATGGCGATGAAGTCCGCCGGGATCACCCGAGTGCCCTGGTGGATCAGCTGGTAGAAGGCGTGCTGGCCGTTGGTGCCGGGCTCACCCCAGAAGATCTCCCCGGTGCCGGTGGTGACCGGGCTGCCGTCCCAACGCACGCCCTTGCCGTTGGACTCCATGGTGAGCTGCTGCAGGTAGGCCGGGAACCGGTGCAGGTACTGGGCGTAGGGCAGCACCGCATGGCTCTCGGCACCCAGGAAGTTCACGTACCAGATGTTCAGCAGGCCCATCAGCACGGGCACGTTCCGCGCGTGCGGGGTGGTGCGGAAGTGTTCGTCGACGGTGTGGAAGCCCGCCAGGAACTCCGCGAACCGCTCCGGGCCGATCGCGATCGCCAGTGACGTGCCGATCACCGAGTCCACGGAGTATCGGCCGCCCACCCAGTCCCAGAAGCCGAAGGCGTTCGCCGGGTCGATGCCGAAGTCGGCCACCTTGTCCAGCGCGGTGGAGACGGCCACGAAGTGCTGCGACACGGCTTCGCTGCGGGCGGCCTCAGTGTCCGCGAGCGCACCGGCTGTGGCGAGCTTCTCCCAGAGCCACTCCCGGGCCAGCCGCGCGTTGGTGAGCGTCTCCAGAGTGCCGAACGTCTTCGAGGCGACGATGAACAGCGTGGTCTCGGGGTCGAGGTCCCGGGTGGTTTCGGCGACATCGGTGGGGTCGATGTTGGAGATGAACCGCACCTCGAGGTGGTCTGCCACGTACGGGCGGAGGGCCTCGTAGGTCATCACCGGGCCGAGGTCGGATCCACCGATGCCGATGTTCACCACGGTCTGGACCGGCTTGCCGGTGACCCCGGTCCACTCCCCGCTGCGGACCTTCTCGGCGAACGCGTACATCTTGTCCAGCTCGGCGTGCACGTCCGCGTCGATGTCCTGACCGTCCACGTGCAGCGGTGGAGTGGCGCCGGCCGGGCGGCGGAGCGCGGTGTGCAACACGGCCCGGTCCTCGGTGACGTTGATGTGCGCACCGGAGAACATCTCCTCGATCCGCCCCGCGAGGCCGACCTCATCGGCAAGCTGGAGGAGCAGTTCCACGGTGCGGTCGGTGATCAGGTTCTTGGACAGGTCCACGTGCAGGTCCGCGGCGCGGAAGCTGTACCGCTGCGCACGGTCGGGCTCGGCGTCGAACCAGGCGCGCAGGTCCGGGGCGAGGGAGTCCTGGTGGGCGTGCAGGCCGGCCCAGGCGCGGGTGCCGGCGGCGTCGATCGGTGCGGTGGTCACTGCAGCTCCTCTGGCGGGCGACGGGTCTGGTCATACCGTACGCGGGCGGCGGATCGGGTGCGGGTCCTGGCCGAGTGGCGGACGATGTACGGCGGTGTGGGGCGAGCTCAGCGACCTCGCCGCCGCCAGCGGGACCGCTTCTTCGACGCGGGCTCACCGCCGCCGAGGGCATTGGTGATCCACTCGGGAGTCGCGGCGAAGGACGACGGGTGCTGCGGGTCCACGACCAGGACGTCGAACTGCTCACCGACCATCCGCAGCAGATCGGCGCCGGCGCGCTCGGCTACCTGGACCGCCTTGCCCGCGTACAGCGTCTCGACCCGCGAGGAGTCGGTGAAGGCGAGCCCGATCCGCTCACCCCGACCGTTGACGATGCTGGTCGGCGTGCTGCCGTCGTCCTGCGGATCGAACACGACCAGGAGTTGGTCGGCTGCGATCTGCCGTACGACTGCGGCGTAGTTCTGGTCGTTCTTGTCCGCGACGTAGGCATCGGTCGCCGCCTGCACCTCAGGGGCGAGAACGATCGGCCCACTACTCACCGTCGCCTACGCCTGCGGTACCCATTTCTTGAAGAACTGCAGGTTGGGCAGCGGGGTCCAGGGGCCCGGGTGGTCGAGCACGATCCCGGTGATGCCCTGCTGGGAGAAGGATCCGAGCCAGTCCAGCGCCTGGGGCATCGGCACGGCCAGGACGGTCCCGCCCTCGCCCGCGGCGGCGCCCGCCCGTTCACGCGTGCTGTAGACGCCGATCACCCGGCCGATGCCATCGATGTCCAAACCACTCGGCCGGGGATCCTCTGTCGTGCCGCGGTTCACGACGTGCCACAGCCCGAGCTGGGCGGCGGATTCCCAGAGGGCCATCTCGGCCTCGGTATCTCCTGGGGATGCCGCCTGCGCTGCTTTGCGCCGGTCCAGCTCCTGCACCAGCACGGGTGCGTTCTCGGTCATCGCTCCATTCTGACGGTTCGCTCAGGTTCGCGGCTACGGGTGCCCCACGGTGATCGACGGTCGGGACGGGCGAGCTGGTTTGCCGCGTGGCAGGTGGCACCACCTGCCACGTGGGAGGCGCGCTTGCCGCTATCACCAGCCACCGACACTATTCGCACCAAAGTCGCGCATTGGTGCGAATTTGTGGATAACTAACCCTTATCCACATTTTGATTACTAAGCGTGTCACTCTCTCACCTTTCATGGGCCTTGACCGTAGAATGGATGTACGAGCACGTGATGTAGCGACTCCCGGGGAGGTGAGCAGTGATGACCGATCTCACGACGGCTACGGACACGCTGCGCGCATCGCCCCTGGGCGAGCTCCTGGAGGCAGACCTACCCACCCGGTTGGCGGCCCTGGAAGCACTGTGCGAGGCCGTCTCCGGTGGCGACATCCAGGACGAGCGCGACCAGCACACCGGCCCAGAGCTCGGCGAGGCGAGTGTCCGGGTGCACCGGGCGTGCGCGCGATTGACGGGGAAGCGGTACCAATGGCTGGCGGTCGAGGAAGCCGATGGGCGGTGGGCTACCACGGTCTTCCATCCGCGTACCTATGCCTCTCATGTGGCTCATAGCCATGGCATCTCTTATCGCCATGCTCGCGACATCGTGCGCTTGGCCCGCCAGCTGCGCGATGAGATCCCCCGCTTCGGGGCCGCCCTGCGGGCCGGGACCATCGGACCCGACCACGTGCATGCCATCGCCGCCACCGCCCTGACCTCACCGACCCGCATCGCCGCCCTGGACGAATTAGTCGAGCTCGAGGAAGCACCAGCTACCGGCGACGGCGACCACGCACCCGGCTCCGGCGAGGCACCGGGACAAGACGAAACACCAGGCAAGGACGAGGGCGAAGGCGAAGGCGAGGGTGAGGGCGGGTCCGGCGAGCACACCGCGACACGCTCAGTGAGCGTGGAGACCTTCCTGCTCACCCAAGCCCGCGACATGCGCCCAGAGAAAGTACGCCAACTGGGCAAGTACTTCGCCCACGTCGCCGACCCCGACGCCGACGACCGCGGCTACTCCAAGGCCAAAGAACGCGAGCACCTCGAACTGGTCCGCACCCTGGACGGCTGGCACCTATCCGGCTTCCTCACCGAAGAAAACGGCCGCCTCGTCCGCACCGCCATCGACGCAGTCATGACCCCACCCGCACCCGATGACCACCGCACCGCAGACCAACGCCGCGCCCAAGCCCTCGCCGACCTCGCCCACCTCGTCCTCGAC
>DXBY01000262.1 GCA_019116305.1 Candidatus Ruania gallistercoris
ATCTCGTTGATGATGTCGATATCGAAGCCGACGTACTCGCCGTCCTCCTCGAACTCGAACGGCACAAACGCGGTGTCGGTGGCCACGACGTAGGAGTCCTCCAGGCCACCGCCCTCACCGCCACCGTCGCCACCGTCGCCGCCGCCGCAGGCGGTCAGGCCACCGGCAAGCAGGAACGTCGCCGCCACGGCTGCAGTTGTCGTGAATCGCTTGGTGTTTTTCACGAAGGGCCTTTCCTTCAACGCGAGTTTCGTATGTCCGGGAGTCAGAATGGCATGTGGATCCGGAGCCCACCCGTTGAAACTATAGAGCCGCTGAGGGGCTGTCAAACCTGCGCTGAGGCCCGGATATGCGCCGATGCACCTGTTCAGCACTCCGCGGGAGCCGCGGGAAATCAACGAAACCAGCAGGCTCGGTGATCGCCTCGGCAGCCGGAGCAGAATCGCCAGGCCACCCCGGCCCCGACATCCTGGCAACCCAGGATCGTTGCCAGACCGTTATCCGCAGCGACTCTGCGCGTGCATTCCGAACCGAATTTCACTCCCGTTTCCACACGTTCACGGGCGGAAGAATTCGATACTGCCGAATTCTTCCGCCCGCGGATGTGGCCGGCGCAGTCGCCCAGCATGCAAGCAGGGACCGATACGTTCGCCGGAGGGTGCTCAGGGCATCCGTTGATAGGCGGGCAGGGTGAGGAAGTCCACGTACTGCTCCGCCACGGCGACGTCGAGGAAGGTCGCTCGTGCGTCGGCGTAGTCCTCCTCGATGCCGGGCAGCTTGGCCACTTCCTCAGCCACCAGCTGTTCGACCAGCTCTGCGGTGACCTGCCGGCCGGTGTCGGCGAGGGTGACCTGGTTGTGCAGCCACTGCCACACCTGGGACCGGCAGATCTCCGCGGTGGCCGCGTCCTCCATCATGTTGTTGATCGCCACCGCGCCCAGACCGCCGAGCCACGCGGCGAGATACTGGATGCCCACCGAGATGTTCATCCGCAGCCCCTCCTCGGTGATCTCGCCGGGGGTGGCGGCGACATCGAGCAGCTGGGCGGCAGTGACCGAGACGTCCGTGCGCTTGTTGTCGATCTGGTTCGCCCGTTCGCCGAGCACCCGGGTGAACTCCTCCCGGCAGAGCTCGACCATGCCCGGGTGCGCCACCCAGGAGCCGTCGAACCCCTGCCCAGCCTCCCGGGCCTTGTCCGCCCGGACCTTCTCGAACGCGGCAGCGTTGACCTGCTCGTCCTTGCTCGGGATGAACGCGGCCATCCCGCCGATCGCATGGGCACCGCGCTTGTGACAGGTCCGTACCAGCAGTTCGGTGTAGGCCTGCATGAACGGCACGGTCATCGTGACGCTGTTCCGGTCCGGCAGCAGGAACTCCGCCCCCCGGGTCCGGAAACTCTTGATCACCGAGAACATGTAGTCCCACCGGCCGGCATTCAGCCCGGCCGAGTGCTCCCGCAGCTCGTACAGGATCTCCTCCATCTCGAAGGCGGCCGGGAAGGTCTCGATGAGCACGGTCGCGCGGATCGTCCCCTGGGCGACGCCGAGGAAGTCCTGGGCGAGCACGAACGCCTCGTTCCACAGTCGGGCCTCCAGGTGGGACTCGAGCTTGGGCAGGTAGAAGTACGGGCCCTGCCCCTTCTCGATCTGCCGCAGCCCCGCGGTGGCGACGAACAGCGCGAAGTCCACCAACGCACCCGAGGTGGGAGCGTCGTCGACGAGGAGATGTTTCTCCGGCAGGTGCAGACCGCGCGGACGCATCACGATGGTGGCCAGCTCCTCATCCGGCTTCAGCGCGTAGGACTTGCCGTTCTCCGCGGTGAAGTCGATGCTGCGGTTGATCGCATCGAGCAGGTTCAGCTGACCACCGACCACGGCGTCCCAGCGCGGTGTGTTTGCGTCCTCGAGGTCGGCCAGCCACACCTTCGCCCCGGAATTCAGGGCGTTGACGGTCATCTTCTTGTCGGTCGGGCCGGTGATCTCCACCCGCCGGTCCGCCAACCCCGCTGCCGGCTCCGCCACCTGCCAACTCTCGTCGCCGCGCACGTCGGCCGTCTCGGTCAGGAAGTCCAACGTGCCCCCGGCGGCCAGGTCCGCCACCCGCTGCCGCCGGTGCGTCAGCAGCTCCAGCCGGCGTTCCCCGAGCCGGCGGTGCAACAACACCACCAGCTCGAGGGCCCGCTCGGTGAGCACCTGCTCAGCCCGCTCGGGCAGCTCGCCGACGATCTCGAGTCCGTCCACCTGCATCGTCACTCTCGCTCCTGTCCCGGCAGCATGCTCAGCTGCCGCATCGTTCGTCCGTCGGACCCAGGTTCTCCACGGCGGTCTCGACCGGGCCGCGGTCCACCATCTCGTCGAGGTTCACCTCCACTCCTTCAGCGAGCGTGGCCATCTCCTCCATCCGTTGCACCGTGTACTCGAGCCGGTCAGCCTCCAGGCCCTCATCGACCGGGAATGCGCAGACCTCCTCCATGTACACCTCCCAGGCGGCGTCGATGATCTCCTCGTCCATCCCGGTGGCCTCAGCGATGATCGGCACGACAGCCTCCCGGTCGGCGTACATCGTGCGGTGCGCCCGGGTGATCGCCTCGTTGAACGCCGCCGCGGCCTCAGCGTTGTCCTCCAGCCAGGTCGAGGACGTGAAATACGTGCCGTAGTAGTAGTCCGGCTCCACCTCGTACAGGTTGATCAGACTGTGCAACGTCTCGTCCTCCTGCTCCGCCTGGACCCGCTGTTCCGGATGCAGCACGGCCGAGCTGATCTGGCCCTGGAGGAGTGCGGAGACGTAGGCGTCGGATCCCACGGAGACGTAGGAGACGTCGCTCTGGGTCATCCCGGCGCCTTCCAGCACCATCCGGGTCATCACCTCCCGGAAGGCACCGATCTCCTGGATACCCAGTGCCGCACCACTGAGGTCCTCGACCGATTCGATCGCTTCGGGAGTCACCATCTCCACCTCGAGCCGATCGGTGTAGCTACCGATGATCTGCAGGTTCCCGCCACCGGCGGCGGCGTTGATCACCGGTTCGATGCTCGCACCGCCGATATCGAACTCTCCGCCGACCACGCCCGTGGTCACCGAGGATCCGGAGCGCAGGTTCGTGAGGTTGACGGTCAGGCCGACGTCCTCGAAGTAGCCGAGCTCGTCGGCAACGACGACATCGCTGTTCGCGAAGCTGGTGACACCGGTCGGGAGGGCGATGTTGAGCTCTGAGTCGCCTCCTCCGCCGCTGCTGTCACAGGCTGCCAAGGCGGCGCACATGGTGGCGGCGAGCGTGGCTGCCAGCGCACCGCGCCGTGTGGGTGAACTGTTCATCGTTCTTCTCCAAGACTTCTCAGGCGCCGCGTCGCCACGGAGTCAGCTGCCGCTCAAGGAGCCCGAGGAGGCCGGTGAGGATCACGCCGATCAGGGACAACACGACGATGGGGACGAACATCCGCGCCGTCTGGAAGGTGTTGGCGTTCGTCACAATGAGGTTGCCGAGACCGGAGATCGCGGTGAAGAACTCCGCCACGATCACTCCGACGAGCCCTCGGCCGATTGCCAGCTTGACGCCGGTGAACACATACGGGAGCGAGGCCGGGATGAGCAGGTCGCGCCAGACCCGCCGTTCTGGCGAACAGAACGAGCGCGTGACCTCGAGCAGCTCGGAGTCGACCTCCTGAACACCCCGGGTCGTGTTGATCACCACCGGGAAGAACACGAAGAAGGCGACCACGAAGATCTTGGCGCTGTCGCCGAACCCGAACCAGAGCACGATCACCGGCACGAGGGCAACCGCAGGCAAGGCATAGAGCGCGTTCACCGGGGTGTCCAAGGCCTCCTTGGCGATCCAGCTGCGGCCCATCAGCAGGCCCAGAGCCACCCCGAAGACGATGCCTGCCGCACCGCCGATCGCCAGCACCAGCGAGGTTTGGCCGAGAGCGGTGGTCAGGGTGCCGTCGGCCACCATGTCCACAGATGCCTCGGCGACGGCGGTCGGGTAGGTGAACACGATCGGGTTCACGCTGCGTCCGTACAGCTCCCAGATCACCAGCAGCAGCAACAGGGCGCCGTAGCGGATCAGCCGGCGGGGGCGGGCCGGCTGGCTGAGCTTCATCGTGCGCCGCTGCTTGACCTCGGTCTGCGAGGCGGTGGTCGCCAACGGGTCGTACTTGGCCGGGGGTGGGGTATCGGTCATCACTTGGTCCTCCCGAGCTCCAGGGCCTGCCAAAGCTCGTTCCGCAGCGGCAGATAGTCAGAGTTGCTGCGCACCTTGTCCAGCGAGCGGGGCCGTTCGATCGGTGAGCGGACATCCAGGACCACGTGCGCTGGTGGTCCGCCGAGCACGATGATCCGGTCGGAGAGGATGATCGCCTCGTCCAGGTCGTGGGTGACCAGGAGCGCGGTGCGGCGTTCGGCCTCGATCAGGTCGATCACTTCTTTCTGCATGATCTCCCGGGTGATCGCATCGACGGCGCTGAGCGGTTCGTCGAGGAGCAGCAGGTCCGGCTCCAGCACCAGCGCCCGGGCGATCCCGACCCGCTGCTTCATGCCGCCGGAGAGCTGGCTGGGGTACTTGTGCCGGGCCGGGCCCAGGTGCATCACCTCGAGCAGGCTCTCGATCCGGTCGCGGCCGTCGCTGCGACCCTGGACCTCCAGGCCGTACCGGATGTTCTCCTCGACGGTCTTCCACGGGAACAGCCCGAAGTGCTGGAAGACCATCGCCACCCGCGGTTCCGGGGTGCGCAACGGGGCACCGTGCAGCTCGGCCGATCCGATCTGGGACTGTCGCGGCAGCAGGCCGCCGATCGCGCGCAGGAAGGTGGTCTTCCCGCAGCCGGAGGTACCGACGATGCTGACGAACTCATCGTCCTCGACTGTCAGGGACAGCCCGTCGATGATGGTGGTGTTCTTGAACTGGACGTGCACGTCTTCGACGCTGAGACTCACGCTCATGACTTCTCCTCATCTCGTCGGAGTCAGGTCTGCAGGACGGATCAGAACCTGATCACCGCCTTGAGCGGGTCCCCGTCGCGTTCGCGAACCACCCGCAGCGCCTCGGCGATGTCGTCGAGCGCGAACTCGTGGGTGACGAGCTCCTCACCACGCAGCCGGCCCATCTCGGCGAGAGCGAGGGCACGGCGGACGTTGTTGCCGCCCTCACCCCGGGTGGTGTGCACCTGGACGTTGTTGCGGACCACGGCGCTGAGGTCGAGGGTCACCGGCTCGGGATAGAAGGCAACGAACAACAGCGTGCCGCCGCGACCGACCATGTCCACGGCCTGCTGCGGCGTGCGCACGGCACCGGAGGTCTCGATCACCAGGTCGGCGCCCCCGCCGATGATCTCCCGTACTGCCTGCACCGGGTCGCCGGCCGAGGCATCGATGATGTGGTCGGCACCGAGCTCGGCACCCTTGGCGAGCCGGCTGGCGCGGGTCCCGACGAGGATGACCTCGCGGGCGCCGAGCTGCTTGCAGGCCTGGACCGTCATCAGCCCGACCGGACCGGGGCCGATCACCACCACGGTGTCACCGACGATGTAGCCGCCGGCGGTGTCCAGGCCGAACAGGCCGGTCCCGGCAGTGGTGATCAGCACGGCGTCGTTGTCCGAGACATTGTCCGGCATCGCGTACAGGGAGCCGACCTTGTGCACTGCGTACTCCGCGAAGCCACCGTCGACGCTCATTCCGCTGGCGCGGTGGCCCTTGGCCACGTCACCGTAGTTCGAACACGCCGTGTAGAGCCCGGCCATGCAGTTCCCGCACCGGCCGCAGCCACTGTGCGCCTCGATGCAGACCCGGTCCCCGGGCGCGACCTCGTCCACGTTCTCCCCGAGCTCCACGACAGTGCCCGCCCACTCGTGGCCGGGGGTGAAGGAGCCGTACGGCGGGGTCTGCGGGAAGTGCCCGTCGTAGATCTTCAGGTCGGTTCCGCACATCCCGCAGACGGCGACCTTCACGAGCACCTCGCCGGGGCCGGGTCGGGGTACGGGTTTGTCCTCCACCCGGATGTCGCCGGGGCCGTAGAGCACGGCTGCGCGCATCGTCTCCGGGATGGTGGTGGTGTGATCGGCTGTCATTGTCAACGCTCCTTTGCAGAGATGAGGGAGTTTCGTTAAGGGGGCACCGGCCCCGGAGGGCCACGCGGATCAGCGGGGTGCCGGGAGAAGGTCGATCAGAGTGCGCGCCGCCCGTTCGGCGAACGCCACGTCGTTGATGGCAAGATCGTGCAGCTCGAACCGGATATGACCGGCCAGCTGCTCGTGCAGGGTGTCGATGAACGCCTGGTTGGTCTCCGGTGAGTGCAGGACTCCACCGGGGCTGCCGACACCGGACCAGCCGCGCGTCGGGATGAGCACGGCCACCGGTCCACTCGCATCGTTCAGGCGGGCGGCGAGCAGCTCACCGACCTGGTGAAGCTCCTCGGCACTGGTCCGGACATTGGTGTTGTAGGGGTTGTGGATGTGCGTGGGTCGGTCGCGGTACTCCGGCGGGATGGTCTGCGCACCGCCGAAGCAGAAGTACTCCAGACCGCCGGGTACCACCACCTGCGGGGCGCCGCGGCGCCCTGCTGCGGTGAGTCGACCCGGTCGGACCGGGGCGTAGATGTCGCGGGGTTCGATCTCCCCGAGCAGTTCGTGCGTGGTCAGGTCCAGGACCGCGTCGATCGTGCCTTCGCCGATGAGCCGCTCCATGGCCGACCCGCAGGCCCCGGAGGCGTGGAACGGCACGCAGGCACATCCGGCCTCGGCCAGGTGGGCCATCGCGGTGACCACTGCCGGTTCGGTGTTGCCGAAGGCGGTGATCGCCACCACGGTGCGCTCCTCCGGTTCCGGTGGGGCGGTGGCCGCCTGGGCCATCGCCACCACACCGGCGGCGGATCGCCGCAGGATGTCCCGGGTGACGACGTTCGGGCCGCCGAGCAGGTCGGCCACGGAGAACTGCATGGTGATGTCGCTGTCCAGCACATACTCGCGCACGTTGCCGGAGGCGACGGTGGAGACGATGAGCTTGGCCGGACCGATCGGCAGGTGGCGCATCGCGATCGAGGCGATGGCGGTGCCCTGGTTGCCGCCGACGGCGATCGCACCGTGCAGCCGGCCGGCGTCGTACCACTGCCGGAGGATCTCCCCGGCGCCCTGGCCCATCGCCGCCATGGCCTCGTGCCGCAGGCTCTGCCGCAGCTCCTCGACCGTGGTCGATGCCCGCGCGGCGACCGCGGTGTTGGTTACCTCCGCCTCCTGGTCCGCGCTGCCCAGGCCGATGTCCAGGACGCGGGCTGTGGCGCCGGCAGCGCGGATCTGTGCCGCCAGATAGTCGGCCTCGGCCTGCTTGGTGTCCAGCGTGGCCAGGACGGCGACGGTCGGCGTGGGCATCTCAACCGCCCTCTGCCGTCGGGTCCGGATCGTGTGCCAGCACGAGGTCACCGGCGAGCTGACCGGCGGCCATCCCGGCGAGGAGCGCCACCCGGGCGTTGTCCTCGAGGTATTCCGTGCGGTAGTAGGCGGTGCGCAGATCCGGGCCGACTGTGATCGTCCCGTGCTCCTGCATCAGCACCGCACGCAGCTCAGAGCCGCTCATGGCGGCTTCGACGGCTTCGGCCAGCTCGATCGACCCGGCCGGCAGCAGGGGCACCATCCCGACCTCGCGCACATGGCCGCGGGTGGCGGCCGTGACCAGCGGCGGAATCTGCCCGGCCACGGTGAAGGCCACCGAGTACGGCGGATGCAGGTGCGCGACCGCACCCACGTCCGGCCGTACCCGGTAGATGGCGGCATGGAACTGCCACTCCTTGGAGGGCCGTCGCTCGCCGTCCAGGACATCGCCACCCAGGGTCAGGTGAACCGTGTCCTCGGGCGTCATGTCGCCCATGCAGCTGCCCGAGGTCTTGATCAGCATCGTGTCGGTTCCCGGGACCCGAACGGAGTTGTTCCCGCTCACCCCAGGCACCAGGCCGCGCTCATAGCTGCGGCGGGAGATCGCGACGAGTTCCTCGCGCAGCATGCGCACCGTCCACTGGTCGCCGGTGCTGGTCATCCGGATCACCTCCTCAGGTGGCGTGTCGGCCTCAGGCGCGCTCGGGGTAGTCGCTGCTGACCTCGCCGACCTCGAACTTGCGCACCTCTTCGACGTAGGCCGCCAGGTGGTCGGCCATCGCGTCGAACATCTTCAAGCCCTTCTCCTTGGTGGAGCGGAACGGGTTGCCGATGGTGGCGGTGTCGGAGTACTCGTGGTGCTCCATCGGCACCCAGATGTTCTCCGAGCCCTTGAACTTCACCGTGCCGACGCCGTCGATCTTGGAGAAGGCGTCGCCCATGTACGCCGGTGCGTGCGCACGGTCGTCCACAGCGCGGTCCATGTGCACCAGGTTGTCCGCGGTGGCCATCAGGCAGGAGGTCTCCAGCTCACTGGAGTGCCAGCCCGGAGTCTCCTCCGGAGTGTTCTCGAACAGGTGCTGCACCACGTTCGCCTCCCGCTCGGTCGGCGTCTTGTAGAAGGAGATGTAGGCGCCGGTGTGGTACCGCAGCTGCCGCATCAGCTCATCGATCGGCTTGGTGTTCGAGCCGTGGTGGGAGACGAAGATGATCTTCTTCACGCCGTGGAAGATCAGGCTCCGGGCCACATCGTGCAGGACCCGCCGGTAGGTATCGGCGCGCAGGGTGATCGTGCCGGCACCCTCCTCGTTGCGCCCCATGTGGTGCGGGGAGTACCCGAACGGCTGGAGCGGGGTGAACAGGGCGTCCACAGCGGCGGCGGCCCGGTAGACGACCTCCATCGTCACGTAGCTGTCCGTACCGAGCGGGATGTGCGCACCGTGCTTCTCGGTGCTTCCCATGGGTACCAGCACGGTGTCCTGACCGGGTTCAGCCAACCGCTCGGCAACCTCGGCGTAGGACATTCCCAGAATGTTGCGACGACGCTCATTTCCGGCATCGGTCGTGGTGTAGTCCTTGACTGTCATTTCTGCTTTCTCCTTCTATGGGCGAGTCAGTGGAACTCAGTACGCAACTCCCGCTCACGATCCGCAGCTGTCCCGGATCACCAGATCGCCACGTACTGTCAGATGCTGGATTGTCTTGTCACCCTCCTTTCCAGCAAGAATCAGGCGCATTGCTTGAGCGCCCATATCTCTGGAGGACAACGAGAAGGTCGTCAGAGCGGGTCGCACGTACTCGGAGATCGGCGTGTTGTCGAACCCGGCAAGTGCGACC
The DNA here is from genome assembly GCA_019116305.1 of Candidatus Ruania gallistercoris. GTDB lineage: Bacteria > Actinomycetota > Actinomycetes > Actinomycetales > Beutenbergiaceae > Ruania > Ruania gallistercoris. The sequence goes on from DXBY01000262.1 coordinate 9,195, forward strand.
TCGTCCGGTACTCGGAGTCCCAGGTCTTCGGCGGCGGCGAGTGCTCCGATCGCCATCCGGTCGTTCGCAGCGATGATCGCGGTCGGTCGGTCGGTAGGAGCCAGCAGCGTGCTCGCCGCACGGTAACCACCGGCCTCGGTGTAGGCGCCGCGCTCGACCAGCGGCACCGGGGCGTCCCGGTCGGCGAGCGCAGCGGAGATCGCCTCGTAGCGCACCGTGCTGGCAGAGGACTCCCGGTGGCCGGCGAGGTAGCCGATACGGCGGTGGCCGAGGTCGGTGAAGTGCTCGGCGAGGCGACGCCCGGCGTGGTCGTTGTCCGCCTGGACCGTGGAGAAATCTGCGGACGGCCGGCCGACCATCACCACGGCCGCCTCGTACGGGGAGACGTCTCGAGGAGCGAGGGCCACCTCGCTGCCACCGCCGACCACCACCAGACCGGCCACCCGGCGCCGGACCAGCGAGTCGACGTAGGCCGTGGCCCGGTCCGGATCACGATCGGAGCTGCAGAAGACCACCTGGTAGTCCTCGGCGTGTGCGACGTCCTCGATACCGCGCGTGATCTCCGCGTAGTACTGGTTCGCCATGTCCGGAGCGAGCACTCCGATCAGCGTGGATCCGCGCACCGACAGCCCTTTGGCCACCTCGCTCGGCCGATAGCCGAGCTTCTCGATCGCGGCCAGCACGCGCTTGCGCGTCTGGGCCCCGACCGGGTATCCCGAGTTCGAGGTGATCCGCGAGACCGTTGCGACGGAGACCTGCGCTTCGGCGGCCACGTCTCGAATCGTCACTGCCATCGGATCCTCCTTCCTAGTAAACGGTTACTACGCGGGTCACGCTACTCGCTCGGTCATCCTCCTGATCTCGTGGTTGCTGCGACGACCGGCTCAGCCGGACCGGAACTTACGAACTGCCCTCGGCCGGGGCGTAGAAGGTCCCCTCGACCTCGACGATGTCCTCGTCATTCAGCCCCGCCACCTCGATGATGCTGCGGGGCGGGTACATGGCGCCGTCCCAGAGCTCTTCCTGCACCTCGTTGACCAGCGGACGATGGGCGTCCATGTCGGTGACGTAGACGACCAGCCGGACCGCGTCCTGGAGCGTGGCCCCCTCGGACTCCGCGATCGTCTGCATGTTCAGGAAACTCTGTCGGACCCGTTCGAGGTCACCGTCGGCGAGCTCGTTGGTGGCCGGATCGATACCGCGCATGCCGGCGACGTAGACGTAGTCACCGGAGCGTGTCCCCACATTCCAGGTCCCGGTCGGGTCGATAGCGCCATCCGGAGCCAGAACACTGACACCATTCTCGGAGGTTTGCGGATAATCATCACGATCGGCCGCACCGCCATCGTCACTGGAACATCCCGCCAACACAAGAGCGAAGGTGCATACCCCGACGGAACGAATAGCCTTGTTCGCAATGCTTTTCACGGCACCCCCCATCGGGTAGTCGCTACGCCTCGTGAGTGGCTGTTGGCTCAGATTTCAGTGGCTGTCGGTCCGGAATAGTAACCGTTTACTACGAAGGACTCTAACGCACCTCGATGGGGCCGTCAAGAGATCGGGACAAGTCGCGGCAGGGCGGGTCCGGACGCGCCGCGAACTCGGCACCCACAAGCACTGCTGCCGAGGCAGCTTCGGATGAAGTCGCGCGCCCCTCGCTCGACGTTGACACGGTAATGGTGTTACGGCATCGTTAGAAACAGCGTTAGGGAGTTTCATCGCATGGCGGCGATGGGTCCGGTCCTGGCAGATCGGGTTCCTCACCGATGAGGGAGAGATCGATGACAACGAAGAGTCGCCTCGCAGCCGGCCTGGGCGCCGCGCTGGTGCTGTCCGCACCGACCCTGCCGCCTCCCTGGGCTTCACGGTGGACGACACCACCTTCGGCCCCGACACCCGGTACTGACGCGCTGCCGGCAGGTCGGCAGAGCGCTCACCGGAGTGGCCGCCACTGACCAGCCCACACACCACCACACCCGGGAGGACACCTTGTCACCACGATCGACCGGCACTCGAGCGGGCCTCGCGCTGAGCCTCGGAGCAGGCCTGCTACTGATCGCCGCCACCCCGGCAGCCGCGCACTCCCCCGGCACCGCTCCGCCGGCCGTGGAGCTCCGGGTGGCGTCCTACAACATCGCGGCCGGGCGCGATGCCGACGGTGCGTTCGACATCGCCAGCACCGCTGACGCGATCGAGCGCCTCGACGCGGACGTGATCGCCCTGCAGGAGGTGGACGTGCACTGGGGCGAGCGCAGCCTGAACCTGGACCTCGCCGAGGAGCTGGCCGACGCGCTGGACATGCAGGTGGACTTCGCACCGATCTACTCCAACGATCCGGTGGAGGAGGGGCAACCCCGGGCGGAGTATGGGGTGGCCGTCCTGTCCGACTACCCGATCGTGGACTTCACCAACCACGAGATCACCCGGCTGTCCACCCAGTCCGAGGACGCCGAGCCCGCCCCGGCGCCCGGGTTCGCCGAAGCAGTCGTGCAGGCTCGTGGTGCCCGGGTGCACGTGTACTCCACCCATCTCGACTACCGCGGCGATCCCACGGTGCGCGAGCTGCAGGTGGCCGACACTCTGGAGATCATGGCCGAGGACGGCCCGCACGCCAGTCAGATCCTGATGGGCGACTTCAACGCGAGCCCGGAAGCCGCCGAGCTCACACCGTTGTGGCACCGGCTCACCGACGCCTACGCGGCGGCCGGCGCAGGTGACGGGTTCACCTTCCCGGCCGTGGCGCCGGACCGGCGGATCGACTACGTGACCGTCTCTGCCCGGATCACTGTCCAGGACGCCTTCGTCCCCGGTGACGGCGTGGCCGCCACCGCCTCCGACCACCGGCCGGTGGTCGCCGACCTGGAGCTGCCCCGCGGCCGCCAGCACTAGAGCCGAGACCACGACCCCATCCGTCAGCGATGACATCACCTGGGAGGAAACTCATGTCCACACGATCGCGAGGCACCCGCGCCGGAGCCGCGTTGAGCCTGGGAGCAGCACTGCTGCTCACTGCAGCCGTTCCGGCCACCGCTACGCCACCAGCACCAGCAGACACCACGGGGAACGCACCGGACTCCGCCGACCAGATCGAGGCAGCTGTCGAGGCGATGAGCATCGATGAGCTCATCGGTCAGATGACCTGGACCCGGGTGTACGGCGACTCCGCCGACGACACCTCGATGGCCGCGGAGAACCAGCAGTACTACGGCGTGGACACGCCCGCCGAGGTGATCGAGAAGTACAACCTCGGCGGGGTGCTCTACTTCGCCTGGTCGAACCCCGTCATCGCCGACGACCCGGTCGGTGCGGCCGAGCTGTCCAACGGCCTGCAGTCGGTCTCCACCGGCTCCGGCGCCTCCGGCATCCCGTTGGCGATCACCATCGACCAAGAGGGTGGCATCGTCGCCCGGATGACCGAGCCCGCCACCGTGCTGCCCGGAAACATGGCGCTCGGCGCGACCGCCAGCCGCGACCTGGCCTACGCCCAGGGTGAGATCCTCGGCAGCGAGCTCTCCGCCGTCGGCGTGAACGTGAACTTCGCCCCGGTGCTGGACCTGAACACCAACCCGGACAACCCGGTGATCGGCGTCCGGTCCATGGGGGCGGACCCGGCTGCGGTCGCCGACCTCGGTGTCGCGCAGGTGGAGGGCATGCAGGACCAGGGCATCGCCGCCACTGCCAAGCACTTCCCCGGCCACGGTGACACCGAGACCGACTCGCACACCGGGTTGCCGATCGTCACCTACGACCGGGAGACGCTCCAGGAGCACCTGGAGCCGTTCCAGGCCGCCATCGACGGCGGGATCGACATGATCATGACGGCGCACATCATCGTGGAGGCGATCGATGCACAGATGCCCGGCACGCTCTCCCACGAGGTGCTCACCGGGCTGCTCCGGGAGGAGATGGGCTTCGAAGGCCTGGTCACCACCGACTCCCTCGGAATGGCTGCGTTGAAGGAGATCCCGGGCCACCCGTTGGACGACGGAGACGTCGCCGTGCTGGCGATCCAGGCCGGTTCGGACATCCTGCTGAACTCCCCGGACGTGGACGCCTCGTTCGAGGCGGTGCGAGAGGCGGTCGAAGCAGGCGAGATCACCCGGGAGCGTCTGGAGGAGTCGGTCACCCGCATCCTGGAGTGGAAGGTGGAGCGTGGTGTCTGGGACGGCGATCCGAGCGTCCCGGTCGAGGACGTAGCCGGCACCGTAGGCAGCGACGAGCACCTGGCCACCGCTGCGGAGATCGGCGAACAGGCGGTCACGATGGTGCGCAACGAGGCCGACGTCCTTCCGCTGGATGCGGAGTCGGACTCGGTGCTGATGGTCGGCGCCGGCTCGGCCTGGCCGGAGCGGATGGGCCCGATGCTGATCGAGCGGGGGTTCGAGGTCACCGAGGACTACGAGGACGGGGCCTCCCCGTCCGAGGAGTACCGGGAGCGAGCCGTGACGGCGGCCGATGACCACGACGTGGTGATCTTCGCCTCGAACAACGCCAACCAGGCCCAGCAGGAGATGGTCACGGCCCTCGCCGAGACCGGCACCCCGGTGGTGGTGGTCGCCACCCGCAATCCCTACGACGCGAACGTGCTCCCCGGGGCGGATGCCGTGCTGAACATCTACGGCTGGTTCGAACCGAACTTCCACGGCGCAGTGGCCGCCGTCGCCGGCGACCTCAACCCCACCGGCGCGCTGCCGGTGGACGTGCCGGCCGCGGACGGCTCCGAGTCCCTGTACCCGATCGGGTTCGGCCTGCACTACCCGGTGACCCCGGTGGAGCCGGAGTTCACCGACCGACCCGGGCGGGGCCAGGACGCCTACACCATCCCGACCTCGCTCGGGGTGCAGTACCTGGTCGACGGCCAGGAGCGCGATCCGGGCACCTACCGCGCTCACCAGGACCGGGAGGTCGAGGTGACCGCGGAGGCCGAGGAGGGCTGGCAGCTCGCTGACGGGGCCACCGCCGAGTGGTCGGTGTGCTTCACCACTGGTCGCCCCGATCGCGGCGGAGGCCACGGGAGTGATCCCTGCGACCGCCCCGGTCGCCACTGACGGCCACACCAGGCGGGTGGGCGCCTGGTCCGGGCATCCCACCCGCCTGGTGTCTGCGCAGCTGCGCCACCGACCGTCGCGGTTCTCGGCGTCAGCTCCCGTGCGTCGGCCGGCCCGCATCCACGGCCGCCCGGTCCGCGCCGGTCCCTGCCGCGCTGAGCGCGTCGCCGCCTCCCGCCGGGAGGGCACCTGCACGCCGGCGCCGGGCCCTGCGGCGCACCAGCACCAGCGTGGTCACCGCGACGGCGACTGCCGCCACCCCGATCCAGCCCGCTGCTCCGAGGGTCCTGGCCATCTCCGGCAACGCTGCCCGGGCCGCCGCCCCCATACCGACCCAGAGCCCGCTCCACAGTCCCCCGCCGACCACGGCACCAGCCAGGAAACGACCGTAGCTGACCCTGGCCGCCCC
>DXBY01000263.1 GCA_019116305.1 Candidatus Ruania gallistercoris
CGGCGTCCGTCCATGTCGAACTGGTAGTCCGGCGCCGCGGCCGGGTGGTAGTCGTGCGGGGGTAGCAACGACCCACCGCCGCGGATCTCGGTGTCGTGGGCGTGCTCGGCCCAGGTCTGCTGCAGGCTCGCCACCACGCCACGGTCAGGGTCCGTGCCGCGGGTGAGCACCACAGCGGCCGCCGCATCGGAGAACAGCTCGTTGCTCTCCGGCTGGTCCGGGTTGAGGAACCGGGACCCGACATCCCCGGAGACGATCAAGATCCGCTGGTACTCGCCGTCGACCAGGTAGCGCGAGGCGATGTCCACGGCGGTGATGAAACTGGTGCAGGTGGAGTTCACATCGAAGGCGGTCACCCGAGAGCGCGGCGCGAGCCGTTCCCAGACCAGCGCGGCGGTGCACGGGATCGGTTGCAGGTCCCCGGCCACAGCGCCGATCACGCAGTCGATGTCCTGCGGCGCCAGCCCGGCCTTGTCCATGGCGCGCTCCGCGGCGGCGGCGAGCTGGTCCAGCTGGGTGCGGCCGTCGGCGATCCGGTAGCGGGTCTGGCCGGAGAACCGCACGACGCGCTCGCCGAGGTCGGTGCCCCACCCGGCGATCTCACACTGCCGCATCTGCCACCCCCTGCCAGTCCCGCCGCACCCGGCGCCGTTTGACCGCCGGATCGGCAGCATACGGCAGATAAGTGACCGTTGGCGCCGCAACGTCGAGCCGCGCCCAGAGTGCCTCGAGCTCGTCGCGCACCGCGGCCGCAGCGGCCAGGTCGTCCAGGTGCACCTCGATCGCCTCAGGTCCGGTCTGCACCACCCGGTACTCGCTGAACCCGTCGGCGACGATCACCGCTCGGGAGACCAGATCGGCGAACACCGGCGTGCCACCGAGAACCAGCGTGTCGTCCTCCCGGCCCTCGATCCGCTCGATCGCGCGCAGCACGCTGCCGCACGGGCACGAGCCCCGCCGGGCGATGAGCACATCGTTCAGTCGGTAGCGCACGATCGGCTGGGTGCGGCGGGAGAAGTCGGTGACGATCGGGGTGAATCGGTTCTCGTCCAGCCACTCCGGCTCGATCAGCACGTGCTGCTCGTTCAGGTGCAGCACGCCCTCGGCGCAGGTGTGGGCGAGGAAGCCTTCGGTGCACTGGTACAGCTGGTGCAGGTGCAGCTGGCCGAATGCTGCGGCGAACGTCTCCGCCTCACCGGGATCGAGCACTTCGGCCACCGAGTACACCCGCTGCAGGCCGGCCAGCCGCGGTCCGGCGCCGGCGAGTAGCCGCAGCACCGACGGCGGCGCCACCAGGATGGTCGGTGCGTACTCGACCAGGTCGCCCAGATGGTCCTCGATCGGCGCGGTCAGGTCGTAGTAGCGAAAGTCCACCAGCTTCGAGCGGACGCTCTCGTACAGGGCGTTGTTCGCGCGCAGGAACAGCGCGATCCGGTGCCCGGTCAGACCCGGCGGCAGGGTGAGGGCGAGCACAGTGCCGGCCCAGGCGTCCCGATCGGCAGGACTCACCAGGAACAGGCCGCGGTGCCCGGAGGTGCCCGAGGACAGCCCGACGGCCACATCGCCCAGCATCGGCGCGAAGTCGCGGCTGCGCTCGGCCCGCAGCGCCAGTGCTTCGGCGTCGGAGCGGCGCACGCCGGCGGTGTTCAGCTCATCGAAGTGGGCCATCATCGTCTGCTTGTCCATCACCGGGGCGTCGGTGAGGGTGTAGACGTCGCGGTAGAACGGCGAGCGCGCGCGCAGGAAGCGCAGATGCCGGCGGATCCGCCGCTGCTGGTAGCGCTCCAGGGCCGCACGGGTACGCGGGCGGGGGCCCCAGCGTGTCCTCGCCAGCACGACGGCGGTGCGCAGCTTGCTCACAGCAGGTTCACCCCGCTCGGGTGCGCATCATGGGAGAAGATCAGCCGCACTCCCCCACGCTCGGCCTCGAGCAGGCGGCGCGCAGTGTCCCGGTGAGCTGCGCCGTCGTGCGTGATCCACCGCGGCAGCGCACGCATCCGCTGCACCTGCTCCAGCAGGTCCCGCCCCCAGGCGGCATCGCCGGCGAGCAGGACGCGGCCGGCCACCAGAGCGCCGAGGTGGCCGCGGGCGTGCCCGGGCAGGTCCACCAGCTGATAGCTGCCGTCGCCGAACAGGTCGTAGCTGCCCAGCCCGAACGGTCCGGGGGTGAATTCGTCGACGGCGGTGCACCGGTCCGGGTCGCGGGTCGCCTCGGCGAACCAGTCCGGCAGCAGGCCTCGGAGCAGCCCCTCGCGCAGCCGCGGGCTGGCGAGTGTGCTGAGTAGGCCGTGGTGCAGCACGATCCGGGCGTGGGGGAAGTGGTGCAGGCCGCCGATGTGGTCCGGGTGCAGGTGGGAGAGCACCACGTGGGTGACGGAGGCAGGGTCGAGCTGGGCGGCGATCTCCTGCTCCCGCGGGAGCGTCGGTGGCAGGAGCCGTTGGTAGAGGCGACCGGTCAGACCGGCTTCCCAGGGCTGTGCGGCGTAGCCGGTGTCGAACAGCACGCGGCGATCACCGTCGGTGTAGGCGAACACGGTGGCCGGGAAGGTACGGCGTTCGCGGGGATGGCCGTTGACCAGCCGGGCGAGGTCGTGCTGGGTGTGCCCGCAGGTGTAGGCGCGCAGGTCAGCGGGCATAGGAGGCCAGGCTCTCGTCCAGGGAGACGTGCGGGGTGTAGCCGAGCAGGGTGCGGGCCTGGGAGATGTCCAGGGTCTGGGAGTAGGCGATCGTGCTGAGCGTGTAGCGGGTCAGCGGTGGCTCGGGGCGTGTGGGCAGCAGTGCGTAGATCGTCTCCAGCAGGCCGGCGACGGCGTAGAGGGGTTTCGTGGGCAGGTTGCGGTAGCGCGGGGTGCGGCCGAGCACGGTGAAGAGTTGCTCGAGCAGCGTGCGGAAGGTCCGCGGGTCGTCGTTGGTGATGTTGAAGGTCTCGCCGTCGATACCGGGGGTCTCGGCAGCCAGGCGCAGCGCCGTGGCCACGTTCTGAACGGCGGTGAGGTCGATGAGTGCGTGGCCGCCGTCGAAGATCGGAACGCCGACCTTCTCGTGCACCTCGAGCAGGCGGGGAACGAGGCTCCGGTCGCCGGCGCCGATGATGCCGCGAGGCCGGACGATCACGATCTCCGGGCTACCGGGCTCGAGCCGGCTGCGGTGCAGGAGCCGCTCGGCGGCGAGCTTGGAGCGGATGTAGCCGTTCAGCCGGTTGGTCGGATCCACCTGGTTCTCGGTGAGGTTCGTGGCGTGCCGGGCGGCGGCGTAGATGCTCGGCGAGGACACGTGCACGATCCGGCGCACGCCGTTGCGGCGGGCGTAGCGGAGCACCCGGGCGGTGCCGGTGACGTTGGCGTGGGCGAACTCGGCCCAGCGGCCCCACGGGCTGGACAGACCGGCGCAGTGGATCACCAGGTCGGCGGGAGCGTCGGTGGTGGCGAGGGCGTCCAGGTCGCCGACGATCGTGGGCCCACCGGTGGGCAGCGCGGCAGCGTTCCGGCCGGCGGCGATCACCCGGTACCCGTGGTTGCGCAGCTCGGTGACGACGTGGCCGCCGAGGAACCCGCTCGCCCCGGTGACCAGTGCAGTTGTCGTCATGGCTGCATCGTACGAACTGGGTGGGCGTCCCGGCTGCGTCGGGCTGGGGTAGAAGTCCCCGTGGGCGACTCACGTGCCTCAGGTGTTCAGACGGCAG
>DXBY01000264.1 GCA_019116305.1 Candidatus Ruania gallistercoris
CCCGCCCCTCTAACGTCAGGGGTGTTCGGAGCTCACCGGTACGGATCGATAGCGGTCCGGAAGGGAGCGCGAGTAGAGTGTGCTCAGACGTGGCAGAGGAACGGAGAAGGCGTGAGCGGCATCGACGCGCAGACGGGCGCCACCCCAGCGGCCCCGCAACGGGCCCAGGGGCTGCTGTTCGGTGACACCCTGCCGGACCTGGATGAGGACACCGGGTACCGCGGTCCGACCGCTTGCCGTGCGGCCGGCATCACCTACCGCCAGCTCGACTACTGGGCGCGCACCGGCCTGGTGGAGCCGAGCATCCGACCGGCCACCGGCTCCGGCACGCAGCGGCTGTACAGCTTCCGGGATGTCCTGGTGCTCAAGGTGGTCAAGCGACTCCTGGACACCGGCGTCTCGTTGCAGCAGATCCGGACCGCCGTCACCCACCTGCGCGAGCGGGGCGTGGACGACCTGGCGCAGATCACGCTGATGAGCGACGGCGCCAGCGTGTACGAGTGCACGTCGGCCGATGAGGTCTTCGACCTGGTCCAGGGCGGCCAGGGCGTGTTCGGCATCGCGGTCGGGCGGGTGTGGCGCGAGGTGGAGAACAACCTCGCCGAATTCCCCACCGAGCGTGCCGGGGACGATGCGCCGATCGAGCTTGCCGGCGACGAGCTGGCCCAACGGCGCGCGGCCCGCCAGACTGGCTGAACGGGGCCCGCCCGCTGCCTGTGGGCTGCGTCACAGCCGGGATGAGATGGTGCTGCAGCCGGTGACCCGGGGCCGATAGCCTGCTCGGCGTCTGGCCGCCGACCCTTGGGGGGAGCCATGTTCGCGAAAGTCCTGGTTGCCAACCGTGCCGAGATCGCTGTGCGGGCGTTCCGGGCCGCCTACGAGCTGGGCGGGCGGACTGTTGCAGTGTTCCCGCACGAGGACCGCAGTTCCGAGCACCGGCTGAAGGCCGACGAGGCGTACCTCATCGGCACTGACGGGCACCCGGTCCGGGCCTACCTGGACATCGAGGAGATCCTCCGGGTGGCACGGGAGTCTGGGGCGGATGCGATCTATCCCGGATACGGGTTCCTCTCCGAGCAGCCTGAGCTGGCCCGAGCCGCGGCCGAGGCGGGGATCACCTTCATCGGCCCGCCGCCCGAGGTGCTGGAGATGGCCGGGAACAAGGTCGCCGCCCTGCAGGCCGCTCGGGAGGCCGGACTGCCGGTGCTGCCGTCCACAGCCCCTTCGGCGGATCCGGAGGAGCTGCTCGCCCAGGCGGACCAGATCGGCTACCCACTGTTCGTCAAGGCGGTGGCCGGCGGCGGCGGGCGGGGGATGCGCCGGGTGGCTGGGCCGGAGGAGCTGCCCGATGCCCTGGCGGCGGCGATGCGCGAGGCGGAGACCGCCTTCTCCGACCCGACCGTCTTTCTCGAGCGGGCCGTGCTGCGCCCGCGGCACATCGAGGTGCAGATCCTCGCCGATGCCCACGGCGACGTGGTGCACCTGTTCGAACGGGACTGTTCGCTGCAACGCAGGCACCAGAAGGTGATCGAGATGGCCCCGGCACCGAACCTGGACCCGGAGACCCGGGCGGCGCTGTGCGCGGACGCGGTGAAGTTCGCTCGGGCGATCGGCTACCAGAACGCCGGCACTGTGGAGTTCCTCGTGGACACCGAGGGCGAGCGGGCCGGACAGCACGTATTCATCGAGATGAACCCGCGGATCCAGGTCGAGCACACCGTCACCGAGGAGATCACCGACGTCGACCTGGTCTCGGCGCAGATGCGGATCGCTGCCGGGGCCTCGCTCACCGAGCTCGGCATCCGGCAGGAGGAGCTGCAGGTGAACGGCTATGCGTTGCAGTGCCGGATCACCACCGAGGACCCGGCGAACGGCTTCCGCCCGGACACCGGCCGGATCACCGCCTACCGCTCGCCAGGCGGCGCGGGGGTGCGCCTGGACGGCGCCACTGCGCACGCCGGTGCGGACATCACCGGCCACTTCGACTCGATGCTGGTCAAGCTCACCTGCCGCGGTGCCCAGTTCCCGGTCGCGGTCCGCCGGGCCCGCCGGGCACTGGCGGAGTTCCGCATCCGCGGCGTGCGCACGAACATCCCGTTCCTGCAGGCGGTGCTGCAGGACGAGGACTTCCTCCGCGGGGACGTGGCAACCTCGTTCATCGAGGAGCGACCGGAGCTTCTCAGCCCGCGGGAGAGCGCCGACCGGGGCACCAAGCTGCTCAGCTACCTGGCGCACGTGACCGTGAACGCCCCCCACGGCCCGCGCCCGGAACACCTGATCGCCCCGGCCACCAAGCTCGCCGAGCTCGACCAGCAGGACGAGCCGGCACCGGGTACCCGGCAGCAGATCGCCGAGCTCGGGGCCGAGGAGTTCGCCCGCCGGCTGCGCCAGCAGGTCCCGGTGGCCCTGACCGACACCACGTTCCGGGACGCCCACCAGTCCCTGCTCGCCACCCGGGTGCGCAGCACCGACCTGCTCGCAGTGGCACCTCAGGTGGCCCGCACCCTGCCCGGCCTGCTCTCCCTGGAGGCCTGGGGCGGGGCGACCTACGACGTCGCACTGCGGTTCCTCGGCGAGGACCCGTGGCAGCGGCTGGAGCGACTCCGCGAGGCAGCCCCGAACGTGGCCCTGCAGATGCTGCTGCGGGGACGGAACACCGTGGGCTACACCCCGTACCCGACCGAGGTGACCGACGCGTTCGTGACCGAGGCTGCTCGCAGCGGGGTGGACGTGTTCCGGATCTTCGACGCGCTCAACGATGTGGACCAGATGCGCCCGGCGATCGATGCTGTCCGCGGGACGCACGCCGTCGCCGAGGTGGCGTTGTGCTACACGGGGAACCTCACCGACCCGGGTGAGCAGTTGTACACCCTGGACTATTACCTGCACCTGGCCGAGCGGATCGTGGCAGCCGGTGCGCACGTGCTCGCGATCAAGGACATGGCCGGTCTGCTGCGGCCGCCGGCGGCGCGTACGTTGGTCACGGCGCTGCGGGACCGGTTCGACCTTCCGGTGCACCTGCATACGCACGACACCGCCGGCGGGCAACTGGCCACCCTCGTGGCGGCGATCGAGGCCGGGGTGGACGCTGTGGACGTGGCCAGTGCCCCGATGGGCGGCACCACCAGCCAGGTTCCGGCCTCGGCACTGGTCGCCGCACTGGAGCACACGCACCGGGCTCCCGAGGTGGCGTTGTCCGCCGTCACCGACTTGGAGCCCTACTGGGAGGCGGTGCGCAGCCTGTACGCCCCGTTCGAGACCGGGTTGCGCTCGCCCACCGGACGGGTCTACCACCACGAGATCCCGGGTGGGCAGCTGTCCAACCTGCGCCAGCAGGCGATCGCGCTCGGTCTGGGCGAGAAGTTTGAGCAGATCGAGGCGATGTACGCCGCCGCGGACCGGATCCTCGGCCACCTGGTGAAAGTCACCCCCTCGTCCAAGGTGGTCGGTGACCTGGCTCTGCAGCTGGTGGCCACCGGCGCCGACCCGGCCGAGTTCGAGGCCGACCCCGGTTCCTTCGACATCCCGGACTCGGTGATCGCGTTCCTGCACGGTGAGCTCGGCGAGCCGCCGGCGGGCTGGCCCGAGCCGTTCCGGAGCAAGGCGCTGGCCGGGCGCGCACCCCGCCGGGAGATGGTGCCGCTCACCGAGGAGGACCACAGCGAGCTGGCCGCCGGCCGCAGCCGGCGCCGGGAACGGCTGAACGCGCTGCTCTTCCCTGGCCCGGCGAAGGAGTTCACCGAGCTGCGCCAGGAGTACGGCGACATCTCGGTGATCGACACCCTGGACTACCTCTATGGTCTGCAGCCGGGCGAAGAGGTGACGGTCACGCTGGAGCGCGGTGTGCGGTTGCTGATCGGGCTGGAGGCGATCTCCGAACCGGACGAACGGGGCGTGCGCACGGTGATGGCCACACTGAACAACCACCTGCGCCCGGTCCAGGTGCGCGACCTGGCGGCGGCGGTGACCGTGCAGGAAGCCGAACGCGCCGACCCCTCGGTCGCCGGGCAGATCGCGGCACCGTTCGCCGGATCGGTCACACCGGTGGTGGCCGAGGGCGAGGAGGTGGCCGCTGGGCAGACCGTGGCCACGATCGAGGCGATGAAGATGGAGGCGGCGATCACCTCACCGGTCGCCGGCCAGGTGACCCGGGTGGTCTCAGCCACTGCACGGGCGGTCGACGGCGGAGATCTGGTGCTCGTGGTCGGCTGAGGGGAGGATGGGGTGATGGCCCGCTACTACGACGTCCACCCGGTCAACCCGCAGCCCCGATCGATCCGCCAGGTGGCAGATCTGATCCGGGACGGTGGCCTGGTCGCCTATCCCACGGACTCCTGCTACGCGCTCGGGGCCCAGCTGGGCAACCAGGACGCCAAGGACCGGATCCTGCGGCTGCGCGGTCTGGACGAACGCCACGACTTCACCCTGATCTGTGCCGACTTCGCCCAGCTCGGGCAGTTCGTGCACGTGGACAATGCGGTGTTCCGTGCGGTCAAGGCCACAACTCCGGGCTCGTACACCTTCATCCTGCCGGCCACCAAAGAGGTGCCCCGCCGACTTCTGCACCCGAAGAAGAAGACGGTGGGGGTGCGGATCCCGGACCACGCCGTGGTGCGAGCCCTGCTGGAAGAGCTCGGTGAGCCGATCCTGTCCAGCACGTTGCTGCTCCCCGGTGAGGAGACTCCGATGACCGACGGCTGGCAGATCAAGGAGGCACTCGACCACCAGCTGGACGCGGTGATCGACGCGGGGGAGTGCGGTGAGGTGCCCACCACGGTGGTGGACCTCTCCGGTGGGTATGCCGAGATCGCCCGCTACGGCGCCGGGGACCCGGAGCCGTTCGAGTAGCACCGCTCGCTGACGGTTCCGCAGAAGCCCTCACCTTGACGGTGCTAGTACGAGTGTGTCACTTTAGATGGCATGGAAGCACAGGTGTACCACCACCGCATGGATCGCCACGACGATGTCGCCGGGCCAGCACCCACAGCGCCGACACCACTGAAGTGGGTCCTGGCCGGTGTCATCGGGGGAGTGGTGCTCCTGGTCGCCCTGCCGGTGGCGATGTGGCTCGGCCGGGACGGGTTCCTCACCGATTCGATCCTGGCGCAGGACCCGGGCCTGAACGAGAAGCAGCTGGAGCTTGCGATCTGGGCCTCGATCCTCTACGCCGTGGTGCTGCACGCGGTCGACGTGGCGGTGACCATCTGGCTGATGGTCAAGCTCTGGCAGGGCCGGCAGTGGGCGCGGGTCGCGATGACGGTCTATCTCGTGATCGCGACCGCCGGCAGCCTGTACTCGGCAACCCAGGGCGACTCCTACCTGATCGCGGTGATCCCCACCGATGCGCTGCACCTGATGATGCTGGTGCTGCTCTGGGTGCCGCGGTCGGTGCGCGAGTTCTTTGCCACCCACCAGCGGATGCGCTCGACGGCGCAGGGAGGGTGAGCACCGTGTTCGTACCGGGGGAGGGGGGCACGTGCCGCGACTGATCGACCATGACGAACGCCGGGAGGCGTTCGCCGAGGCGACCTGGCGAGTCATCCTGCGCGACGGCGTCGGGAAGGTGTCCGTACGGACGGTCGCCGCCGAGGCCGGCCACTCGGCGGGCTCGCTACGGCACGTCTTCGCCAGCCAGAGCGAGCTGCTGGTGTTCGCCCTCCAGCTCGTGGTGGACCGGGCAGGGGAGCGGGTGGACGAGCTCCGGGAGGTGCCGGACCCCCTCGAACGGGTGCAGGCGGTGGCAGCCCAGCTGCTGCCGCTGGATGCCCAACGGCGCGCCGAGATGGAGGTCTACCTCGCGCTGTTCACCGCAGCGAACGCTGACGCCGATCTGCGCCCGGCCCGCGACGCCGCCCACCACAGCGTGCTGGCCGGCTGCCGCTGGATGATCGAGCAGCTCGACACCGGTGGCCTCCTGGCCGGGGACGCTGACCGGGAGCTGGAGGCGCGCCGGCTGCACGCGGTCATCGACGGGCTCGCCGCCCACCTGATCTACGAGCCCGCCGATGCCGATCCCGAGTGGGCCCGCCAGGTGTTGGTCCGGCACCTGAGGGCCCTGGGCGGCTGACCCTCAGGCGCTGGTCAGCAGCACCAGCTGCTGGGTCGCTCGGGTCATCGCGACGTATCGGTCCACTGCTCCCGTGGTGCCGGCGCCGAACGACTCCGGATCGACCAGCACCACCAGGTCGAACTCCAGCCCCTTGGCCAGCTCGGGGCTGAAGTGGTGGACCCGCGGGTGCTCGCTGACCTCAGCTGATCCGATCACCGCCGCAATGCCTTCGGCGTTCTCGTCGAGCCAGGCGGTGAGGAGGCCCGGAAGGTCCGCCACTGATCCGTACTGCACACCGACCCCCGTGCTGCGCACCGAGGTGGGCACGTTCGCGTCCGGCAGCACGGCCCGGATCACCGGCTCGGCCTCGGCCATCACCTCCTGTGGCGTGCGGTAGTTGATCGTCAGGGTTGCAGTCCGGGACTCGCCCAAGCCCACGCGCTGCAGGCGTTCGGCCCAGGATTCGGTGAACGGGCGGCGCGCCTGGGCCCGGTCACCGACCACGGTCAGGCTGCGGGACGGGCACCGGGCGAGCAGCATCTGCCACTCGGCGTCGGTCAGCTCCTGCGCCTCGTCCACCACCAGGTGGGCGAACGGGCCGGCGAGGTCATTGGTCTGCGCCGGGCGCTCCTCGTTCAGCGCGGCCTGCAGGTCCTGCCCGCGCAACATCGACATCACCTGCAGGTCGGAGTCGTCGTGAGCAATCAGGTCGTCCATGACGGCGGAGATCCGGTTCCGCTCGGCGATGGCCTCCGCCTGTGCTCGCCGGCGCTGTCGGGCGGCTTGCGGATCACCGAGACGCATCCTCGCGGCGTCCAGGATGGGCAGGTCCGCCACCGTCCAGAACGAGTCCGTGGGACGCTGCAGCGCCGCAACCTGATCCCGGGTCAGGTGCGGAGCGCACATCCGCAAGTAGGCCGGGACCGACCACAGGTCGGCCACCAGCTCGGTCGCCTCGAGCACCGGCCAGGCCCGGCCGAAGGCCTCCCGCAGTGCGTGGTTGCCGCGCACTGTGCGGCGGAGCTGTTCGGTGGAGTCCTGCTGGTCGAGGCCGTAGGCGTCGAAACTGTCCGGATCTGCCAGGCCCAGTGGTCCGGCGTCCAGGCTCTCCGTCTCCTCGTCGAGGTCCTCGTCGACGGCCGGGGTGAGCTCGGCGAGCTTGTCCACCAGCAGGTCCACCAGGGCGGACCAGACCTCCTCGCGGCCGTCGTTGTGCGGGGTGCCGGACTCCGGGGCAGCGAAGGCCTCGGCCCAGTCCTGCGGGCTCACCCAGACGTCCGCCCACGGAGTGCGCACCCGCAGCGCCTCAGTGGGCGGCTCCTCGTACATCGCCACCGCTGGCTCCACCGCGGCCACCATCCGCGCATCCGCCTTCAGCCGCGCCACATCCGAGTCTTCCTCCGGGATCGCGGCAGCTCCCTCGGGAACCAGGGAGCGCAGCGTGGTGGTCAGCACCCCTTCCTCACCCAGGCTGGGCAGCACATCGGCCACATAGCTCAGGTACGGCTGGTGCGGACCGACGAACAGCACCCCACCGCGACGGTGACCCAGACGCGGGTCGGAATAGAGCAGATACGCAGTGCGGTGCAAGGCGACGACCGTCTTCCCGGTGCCCGGACCGCCGTCGACCACCAGCGGACCCTGGGAGCCGGCACGGATGATCGCGTCCTGATCGGATTGGATGGTGCCGAGCACGTCCCGCATCCGCTCGGTGCGGCTGGACCCCAGACTGGCGATGAAGGCGGACTGGTCGTCCAGTGCCGTGCGGCGGGTCAGGCCCTCGCTGGTGAACGCCTCGTCCCAGTAGTCGGTGATCCTGCCCTGGCTCCACCGGTACCGCCGGCGGCTGACCAGGCCCATCGGCTGG
>DXBY01000265.1 GCA_019116305.1 Candidatus Ruania gallistercoris
CCACGGCGATCCGCCCCGACAATCCGGAGGTCGTGGCCGCGCAGGAACACGGGATCGAGGTCATCCACCGTTCCCAGGCCCTTGCCCGTGCGGCGCGGGAGCAGGACTTCATCGCCGTCGCCGGTGCACACGGGAAGACCACGACCTCGGCGATGCTTGCGCTCGCCCTGGCCGATCTCGGTGCCGACCCGAGCTACGCCATCGGCGCCCAGCTGCGCGGGCGTGGCAGTGGTGGCCACCTCGGCAGCGGGCGGGCGTTCGTGGCCGAGGCCGACGAGTCGGACGGGTCGTTCCTCGCCTACCACCCGCAGGTCGCCGTGGTGACGAACATCGAGCCCGACCACCTGGACCACTACGGCACCGAGGAGGCTGTGCACCAGGCGTTCGCCGACTTCGCTGCTCGGATCGTGCCCGGCGGTCTGCTGGTCGCGTGCACGGACGATCCCGGAGCTGCGGCGCTCGCCCGCCGTGCGGCAGCACAGGGGGTACGCGTGCTCGGCTACGGTTCGGTACCCGTCCCGGACCTTCCTCAGGTGCGGATCGAGGACGAGCAGCTGGGCGGGCAGGGGTCGAGCGCGGTCCTGGTCGACAGCAGCTCCGGCGAAGCACGCACGCCGCTGACGCTGGCCGTGCCCGGTGCGCACAACCTCCGGAACGCCACAGCCGCCTGGTGTGCCGGACGAGAGCTCGGCGCGCAGCCGGAGGCGCTGGCCCGGGCCCTGGGCACGTTCACCGGTACCGCCCGGAGGTTCGAGGACCGTGGCAGCGCGGCCGGGGTGCGGGTGGTGGACGATTACGCCCATCACCCCACCGAGGTGGCCGCACTGTTGGCCAGCGCACGGCGGGCCGCGGCACCCGGGCGGGTGCTGGTGCTGTTCCAGCCCCACCTGTTCTCCCGGACCGAGGCGTTCGCCGCTGCCTTTGCCGTCGCCCTGGCTGCTGCCGACGCCGTGGTGCTCACCGCGATCTACCCGGCCCGGGAGGAACCACGCCCCGGGGTGACCTCGGCGCTGATCGCCGACCGGGTTCCGGGTGCCCGCTACCTGCCCGACCACGAGCAGGCGGCCGCCGCGATCGCCGACCTCGCTGACCCAGGAGACCTGGTGCTCACCGTGGGGGCCGGGGATGTGACCGCGCTCGCCCCGGTGATCCTGGACCGGCTGCGGACGGGAGAGGGACGATGAGGGCCCCGACCCAGCCGCGGGTGCGCGCGGGCCAGAAGCGCGCCGAGGAGGAACCGGCGCCTGCGGCCGGTACCAGCCGGACCGGCCGGTCACGCCGGAAGACTCGGCGCGCTCCCGGTGCCCCAGCGCCGAGAGCCGGTGCAGCGAAGGCCGCCGGCAGCCGGGCCGGTGGCGCCAGCACCGGGAAGGACAGCAGCACGGGCAGCGGCAAGGCGACCGCGAGCAGTTCCGGGAAAGCGGCGAAGACGCCTACGAGCACTGCCGGAACCCGCGGCTCCACGAAGGGGTCGGGCACCCGCACCGCCGTCTCCGCTGCGCCGCGGGTGCGCGAGCTCACCGCTCCGGTGCGGGACCGACCGCGGGTCACGGCCCAGTTCGCCGAGCGGCTCGCCGAGCGCCGGGCAGCGGTACGCCGGCTACGGTGGCGCAGCCTTGCCCTGATAGCCGCGGGCGTGCTGCTGCTGGTGGGCCTCGGCTACGTCGTGCTGTTCTCCTCGCTGCTGGCACTGCGCGGTGGGGAGATCGAGGTCACCGGAACCAATCAGATCGTCTCCGAGGAGGAGGTGCTAGCGGTTGTCACTGCCGCCGAAGGCACTCCGCTGGCCCGGGTGGATACTGCCGGACTGGCCGGGGACCTGACCACGATCGTCGGGGTGCGGGAGGCACATCTGGAGCGGAACTGGCCGCACGGCCTGCAGGTGGTGATCGAGCCGCGGGTTCCGGTGGCGGTGGTGCAGGACGGTGAGGCGTACGCCGTGCTGGACGGTGACGGCGTTGAGCTGAGCCGGTCGGACGAACCGGCCGAGGACCTGCCGGTCGTGGACGTGCCGCTGGGGGAGGAGGACACCGCCGCCGCACTGACCGCAGTGCTGGAGGTGCTCGATGCGTTGCCCGAGGACCTGCTCGCGGACGTGGCGCAGGCCAGTGCCCCCTCGCCGAACCGGGTGAGCTTCGAGCTGCCGGACGGTATCGAGGTGTTCTGGGGCAGCTCCGCTGAGAATGCGCTCAAGGTGGAGGTGCTCCAGACGCTCCGCCAGGTGGAGGCCACTGGGTACGACGTCTCGGCGCCCCGGGCTCCGATCACGATCGGGGAGCCGGAGCAGGAGCAGGAGTAGCTACCTGCGTCCGGGAACGCGCCAGCGACACACCTGCGACACACCCCGTGAGGTCGTTGCCGAACCCGGAGGCGGCACCTAGCGTCATCAGTGCCAGAAAATGACATAACTCTAAACCTCAGGTAGAGGTTGAGGGTTGACCGAAGTACCCGAGCACCGAACGAGAGGGATCGACGTGGCGGCACCGCAGAATTACCTGGCGGTCATCAAGGTGGTCGGCATCGGCGGCGGCGGCGTCAACGCCGTCAACCGGATGATCGAGGTCGGGTTGAAGGGCGTGGAGTTCATCGCCATCAACACCGATGCCCAAGCCCTGCTGATGAGCGACGCCGACGTCAAGCTCGACGTCGGCCGGGAACTGACCCGCGGCCTGGGCGCCGGCGCCGACCCCGAGGTCGGCAAGAAGGCAGCCGAGGACCATGCCGAGGAGATCGAGGAGGTCCTGCGCGGGGCGGACATGGTGTTCGTCACCGCTGGCGAGGGTGGCGGTACCGGCACGGGCGGCGCCCCGGTGGTCGCCAAGATCGCGCGGTCGCTGGGTGCACTGACCATCGGTGTGGTCACCCGGCCGTTCACCTTCGAGGGCCGGCGCCGCGGTGTCCAGGCGGACGCCGGGATCGACGCGCTGCGTGCCGAGGTGGACACGCTGATCACCATTCCGAACGACCGGCTGCTGTCCATCAGCGACCGGAACGTCTCGGTCCTGGACGCCTTCAAGTCCGCCGACCAGGTCCTGCTCTCCGGTGTCCAGGGCATCACCGACCTGATCACCACCCCCGGCCTGATCAACCTCGACTTCGCCGATGTGAAATCAGTGATGCAGGGAGCCGGCAGTGCGCTGATGGGGATCGGGTCCGCACGTGGTGATGACCGTGCGGTGCAGGCCTCCGAGCTGGCCATCTCCTCACCGTTGCTGGAAGCGAGCATCGACGGTGCGCACGGTGTGCTGCTGTCCATCCAGGGTGGCAGCGACCTGGGCCTGTTCGAGATCCACGAGGCAGCTCGGCTGGTGCAGGAGGCCGCCCACCCGGAGGCGAACATCATCTTCGGTGCGGTGATCGATGACGCCCTGGGCGACGAGGTGCGGGTCACGGTGATCGCGGCCGGATTCGACTCCGGAGCGCCCACGCAGAGCTCTGCGGCGCAGCCGGCTGCCCGTCCGGCGCCCCGCACCGAGCAGCCCCCGGCCGCGGCACCAGCGGTCCCGCCGGCCCAGGCGGTACGACCCGCGCAGCCGGAGGCACCTGCCCAGGCAGCACCCCCGAGTGCGCCGAGCCCCGAGCCGGCCGTGACCACCGAGCCGCCGCGGACGCCGGTCCAGGCCTCCCGGCCGGAGCCGACGAACCAGCAGCCCGCCCAGGGGGCGCCGGTGGAGGTGCCGCACGTCTTCGACGAGGAACCACGCCGCCGGGACGACGACCTGGACGTGCCCGACTTCCTCAAGTAGATGCTGACCGCGGACCTCGGCCCGGGCACCTGGGCCGCTTTCACCACCCGTGCCGGCGGGTGGAGCGAGGATGTCTACGGCTCACTCAACCTTGGCGCAGGGGTGGGGGACGACCCCGCGGCCGTAGCCCGCAACCGGGGTCGGCTCGCGCAGGTTGCCGACGCCCCGGTGGCGTTCCTGCGCCAGGTGCACGGTGCGGACCACTTCCACTGGGACGCCCAGGCAGTGCCGGCGCAGGGCGAAGAACCGGTGGCCGATGCGGTGCTCACCACCACACCGGGCACCGCAGTGGCCGTCCTGGTCGCGGACTGCGTCCCGGTGCTGCTCGCCGGACCGGGTGGGGTGGCGGCGGTGCACGCCGGGCGCCAGGGTCTCCTGGCCGGTGTGGTGCCGGCCGCCGTCGACGCGCTGGCCGCAGTGGAGGTGACGGTCACCCGTGCCGCGATCGGACCGGCGATCTGCGGGCGGTGCTACGAAGTGCCCGAAGGGCTCCGGGCTGAGGCGAGTGCTGCGCTCCCGCAGCTGTGGTCAACCACCTCGTGGGGCACTCCGGCCCTGGACCTGCCGGCCGGGGTGCGAGCACAGCTCAGCGAGGCAGGAATCACCCAGATCGACCAGCACCCGCACTGCACCCTGGAGGACGACCGATTCTTCTCCTACCGCCGCTCCGGGGTCTGTGGCCGGTTCGCGGGAGTGGTCCGTCTCGACTGACCTGCCAAGAGCCGACCAGCCGCGACACGCCGTGACTGGTGCACGGATTGCCGGCGACGGCTGGTCTAGCGTCGGTACTGACCACTTCCCCACCCGGCGTCGGCCGGACCGAACGAGGAGCAGGCATGGGAGCACTGCGCAAGACGATGCTGTACCTCGGCCTCTCCGAGGCCGACCCGGAGAACGAGGACCGCTACTCCGGGGACCGCTATTCAGCGGACCGGTACGCCGAGGCGTCCGACCAGCAGGACTACTCCGACTACGACGAGGTTGAGGAGACTGAGGACGTGCAGGAGGCCCAAGTGACCCCGATCAGCCAGGCGGTATCGCACAGCGGGCACGGACTGCGCCGGATCACCACGGTGCACCCGCGCACCTACACCGACGCCAAGTCCATCGGTGAGGCGTTCCGCGGCGGGACCCCGGTGATCATGAACCTCACCGACATGACCGATGCCGAGGCCAAGCGCCTGGTGGACTTCTCAGCGGGCCTGATCTTCGGTCTGCGGGGTACGATCGAACGCGTGACGAACAAGGTGTTCCTGCTCTCACCGGCGACGGTCGAGGTAGCCAGCGAGCGGCACGAGCCCGAGTCGAAGACGCGCTTCTTCAACCAGAGTTGACGGTGGGCTGGCTCTTCGGCATCGCCTATCTGCTCGTCCTGCTGTTCGTCGTCGCACTGCTGGTGCGCATGGCGTTCGACTGGGTGATGTACTTCGCACGCGAGTGGAAACCGCGCGGAGTGGCGCTCCTGGCTGCCGAGGCCGTCTTCACCGTGACCGACCCGCCCCTGAAGGCACTGCGCCGGCTCATCCCACCCCTGCGACTGGGCGGTATCGCCCTCGATGTCGCCTTCCTCATCGTGCTGGTGGTGTGCTGGGTGCTGCTCGGTATCCTGGGCCAGTTCATTCCCGCGTGACGCGCCACCGGACGGAATCCGCTACCGTACCTGTGGGATTCATTGGAAGACTCGCGTCGATGACACACTGTTGCCGACCCGACCGAAAAGACCGAGGTGACGACCATGGCTCTGCTCACCGCAGACGACGTCCTCAACAAGAAGTTCCAGCCCACCAAGTTCCGTGAGGGATACGACCAGGACGAGGTGGACGACTTCCTCGACGAGGTCGTCAACACCTTGCGTGTGGTCGGCACCGAGAACGAGGAGCTGAAGGCCAAGCTGCAGGCGGCCGAGCAGCGGATCGCCGAGCTCTCCGGCGGCGCTGCTCCGGCACCCGCACCGGCAGTGGCCTCCGCGGAGGAGACCACGCAGTTCAGCCCGGTCCAGGCACCGGCCGCCGAGCAGCCCGAGGCGGAGGAGGCCGCGCCGGAGACCGCTGAGGCAGCGGACGAGACCGCCGTGACCGGTGCGGTACCGGCTGCTGAGGCGCCCATGACGCAGTCCGGGGCTGACCTGGCCGCCGCCGCCGGCGCCGGGGCGAACGAGCCGGAGTCCGCCACCGGCATGCTCCAGCTGGCCCAGCGTCTGCATGATGAGTACGTCAGCAACGGCAAGACCGAGGCCGACCGGCTCGTCTCCGAGGCGCGCGCCGAGGGCGAGCGGGTCACCCGGGAAGCCGATGAGCAGCGCAGCCGCACGCTGAACCAGCTGGAGAGCGAGCGGTCCCTGCTGGAGCGCAAGATCGACGAGCTGCGGGTGTTCGAGCGGGACTACCGCACTCGGCTGAAGAGCTACCTCGAGGGTCTGCTCAGCGATGTCGAAGGCCGCGGGAGCATCTCCGCCCAGTACGCCTCCGGTGAGCACACCGACATGCGCCGGCCGTGAGTCCCGCTGCGCACTGACCGAGCGACGGCGGGCCCCCGCACCTGGGGGCCCGCCGTCGTCATGACTACGAGGACATGAGATGGCATCGGGCGAGGTGCGGCGGCGACCGCGGCTGATCGCGCTGCTGGTTGCGCTCGCCGCGGTGGTGCTGGTCGCCGACCAGGTGAGCAAGCAGGTCGTGCTGAACACGCTGGTCCCCGGGGAGTACCACCCGCTGATCGGTGACTTCTTCGGACTGAGCCTCGTCTTCAACCCCGGTGCGGCGTTCTCCCTCGGTGAGGGCGCCACCTGGCTGTTCACCGTGGCGATGGTCGTGGTGAGTGTGGTGATCGTGGTGGTCGCTCGCCGGTTGGCCTCTCTGGGGTGGGCGGTGACCCTCGGCGTGCTCCTCGGTGGCACGTTGGGCAACCTCGGTGACCGGTTGTTCCGGGACCCAGGCTTCCCCGTGGGGCATGTGGTGGACTTCCTCAACTACAACGGCTGGTTCGTCGGCAATGTCGCCGATATCGCCATCGTGCTCTCCGCCGCCGGGATCGCTGTGCTCAGCTTCACCGGTATCGGTGTGGACGGCCGCCGCGGGTCCACGTCGGAGGACGACGGCGCAGCTGCCGGGGGTAGGCACGTCGCCGAGGATGACGAGGGCGACCTGGATCCGAGTCGCCGGGGCGACGGAGCCGGCGCGGGTGCCGGCGGCGACGAGCACCGTGCGGACAGCGACGGTACAGCCGAGGACGAGGATCCTCCAGCCGAGGACCACCAGGACTCCGGTGCCCAGGTTCGCCCCGATGAGCGCAGCGACCCGGACGAGGGTGCCGCCGGCGCAGAGGACCACTCCGCTGAGCAGAAAGAGCCACAGTGATGGCTGACCAACGGTCCCTGCCGGTACCGGACGGTCTTGCCGGTGAACGCGTGGACGCGGCTTTGTCCCGGATGCTGGGAATGAGTCGGACGAAGGTCGCCGAGCTGACCGGCGCCGGTGGTGTGCTGATGGATGGCCGGGTGCTGGACAAGTCCGACCGGCTGGTGGCTGGTGCCTGGCTCGAGGTGACCGTCCCCGATCTGCGAGCCGAGGCACCGCCGCCCCCGGAACCGGTGCCCGGGATGCAGATCCGCTACGACGACGACGACGTGGTCGTGGTGGACAAGCCCGTCGGCGTCGCGGCTCACCCCAGCCCGGGCTGGAGCGGACCCACAGTGGTCGGTGCTCTCGCCGCCGCGGGGTACCGGATCTCCACCTCCGGAGCTGCCGAGCGTCAGGGGGTGGTGCACCGGCTGGACGTGGGGACCTCCGGGCTGATGGTGGTGGCGAAGAGCGAGCGCGCCTACACCCTGCTGAAGCGGGCGTTCAAGGAACGGACCGTGACCAAGGTGTACCACGCCGTCGTGCAGGGACATCCAGACCCGACCACCGGGACGATCGACGCACCGATCGGACGGCACCCTGCCCGCGACTCCCGGTGGGCGGTGGTGGCCGACGGCAGACCGAGCATCACCCATTACGAGACGCTCGAGGCGATGCCCGGTGCCGCGTTGTTGGAGGTGCACCTGGAGACCGGGCGCACCCACCAGATCCGGGTGCACAGCGCCGCGGTGGGCCATCCGTGCGTGGGTGATCTCATGTATGGCGCGGACCCGCGACTGGCCGACCGGCTGGATCTGCACCGGCAGTGGCTGCATGCCATGCGCCTGGCGTTCACCCACCCCGGTACAGGTGTCCGGCTGGAGGTCAGCAGCGACTACCCGGACGATCTGGCCGCCGCGCTGGGCGTGCTGCGGGAACGAGGTACGGCCTGATGGCCGGGGCCGTGCAGGTGCTGCGCGTCGGTGACGCCGCCGGGCTGGAACGGGTACACGCGCTGCGCTTCGAGGTGTTCGTCGACGAGCAGGGGGTCGCGCCGCAGGAAGAGCTGGACGACCGGGACCACCAGGTCGGAACGGTGCACCTGCTTGCGGTCGTCGGTGGGGCGGACGTAGGCACGGCGCGTCTGCTCGTGGACGGGCCCGGAGCCGTGCACGTGACCCGGGTCGCGGTCCGGGCGAGCTCCCGTGGTTCGGGGACCGGAAGGCTGTTGATGGCCGAGGCTGAGCGGATCGCGCTGGCCGAGCACGCCACGGACGGCCTGGTGCGGGTGGAGCTGTCCGCCCAGGAGAGTGCGATCGGCTTCTACGCGGCGCTCGGCTACCAGATCGGCACCAACCGGTACCTGGACGCAGGGATCTGGCACCGCGACGCCGTCAAGGTGCTGCACGGCTGAGCTGACGATGTGGGAGCTTGCGGCCGCGTTCGGCTACTGTGCGCTCTCCGCCGTGGTGATGGTGCTCCCCGCCGAGCTGTACCTGCTCGGCGCTGCCGCGCTCACCGAGGGAAACGGCGTCTGGCTGGCGCTCGCCGGTGCGCTGGGCCAGGTGGCCGGCAAGATGCTGTCCTACCTGGTCGGGCGGGGAGTGCTGAACGTGGACCGGTTCCGGTCGCGCGCCAAGGGCCGGTGGGTGGAGCGGATGGCGCAGGTGGAGCAGTGGTGCGCGGAGCACGAGTGGGGTCCGGCCGCGGTGACGTTCGTGAGCGCCTTCGCCGGGTTGCCACCGTACGCGCTGGTGGCCGTGCTGGCCGGCTCCCTGCGGATGCCGTGGTGGTTGTTCGCCGGGGTGTCCCTCGTGGGCCGGTTCCTTCGGTTCTGGGCCGTGGTGTCCATCCCGCACCTGCTGCCGGGCACGCTGTTTGGGATCTGACCGGCCCGACCGCTCGCGGGATGGTGATGGTGCTAACGGCAGAGGCTACGGAGGCGCGACACCGCCTCGGTCACCACGGCCTCGGACTTCACGAACGTCAGACGCAGCCAGGTCGCCAGGTCGGAATCAGCCGCCGAGCCCGAGGTGGTGAACGCAGTCGCCGGGACGGCCACCACCCCGGCGAGCTCGGGGAGAGCCCGGCACAGGTCAGCACCCGTGCTGATCCCCGTGTGTGCGAGTGGCCCGTCGAGCAGTGGTGCGGCGTCCGCCATCACGAAGTACGCCCCGCGCGGGGCCGCAGGAGCCAGACCGGCGGACTGCAACCCCTCGACGAGCAGGTCCCGGCGGGTGGCCAGGGAGGCGGCCTGATCGGTCAACCAGGTCGCCTCCCCTCCAGCGCCGATCTCCAGGTCCAGGCCCACGGCCACCGCGGGCTGGAACGGCGCACCGGTGGTGTAGGTGAGGAACTGTTTCACCGTGCGTACCGCCGTCACCAGCTCGGCCGGGCCGCTGGCCCAGCCGATCTTCCAGCCGGTGAGCGCGAACGACTTCCCGGCTGAGGAGATGCTCAGCGTGCGCTCGCGCATCCCCGGCAACGTCGCGATCGGTAGGTGCGTGGCGCCGTCGTAGGTGAGGTGCTCGTACACCTCGTCCGTGACCACGACGGCGTCCCGCTCCTTGGCCACGGCAGCGACGGCGGCCAGCTCGGCCGGTTCGAGCACGGTGCCGGTCGGGTTGTGCGGGGAGTTCAGCAGGATCACCCGGGTCCGGTCGGTCGCGGCGCCGCGGAGCGCGTCGAGGTCCAGGCGGAAGCCCGCCGGCGTCGGCCGCAGCGGCGCCGTGGTGTGGGTGGCACCGGCCAGAGCGATGGTCGCGGCGTAGGAGTCGTAGAACGGCTCCAGGGTGAGCACCTCGTCCCCGGGGCCGGTGAGGGCGAGCACTGCCGCGGCGATCGCCTCCGTGGCCCCCGTGGTCACCAGGATCTCAGCGCCGGGATCGAGGGTGAGGCCGTAGTGGCGCTGCTGATGGTCGGCGACCGCGCGGAGCAGGTCCGGATGGCCCGGTCCGGGCGGGTACTGGTTGATGCCGTCAGCGATCGCCTGCTGCGCGGCGGCGGTGATGCTCGCCGGACCGTCGGCATCGGGGAACCCCTGGCCCAGGTTCAGCGCTCCGGTGCGCTGGGCGAGCGCCGTCATCTCGGCGAAGATCGTAGGTCGCACCTCAGTGTCCTGCAGCAGGCCTGCGGCCCGGGCGGCGCGCTGCCACGGGCCGCCGGGCAGAGTGGTGGAGTCGGGCATCTGAAGGCTCCTCGATCGGATGCGGTGATGCTATCGGCAGGGCTGCTTGGGGGTGTCAGTGGGTCGGCTTAGACTCGGTCCATGGCCGCCGACTTCGTCCACCTGCACGTGCACACCGAGTACTCCATGTTGGACGGCGCGGCCCGGCTGGACGACCTGTTCGCCGAGGCACAGCGGCTCGGGCAGACGTCGCTGGCGATCACCGACCACGGCTACCTGTTCGGTGCCTACGACTTCTGGTCCAAGGCCCGCAAGTACGGCATCAAGCCGATCATCGGGGTGGAGGCCTATGTCACCCCGGGCACCAGCCGGTTCGACAAGACCCGGGTGCGTTGGGGCGAGGACAACCAGGCGGGGGACGATGTCTCCGCCCGGGGCGCGTACACGCACATGACGCTGCTGTCCAAGAACAACACCGGGATGCACAACCTGTTCCGGATGGGTTCGCTGGCCTCGTTGGAGGGACAGCTGGGCAAGTGGCCCCGGATGGACAAGGAGTTGTTGTCCACCTATGCCGAGGGACTGATCGCCACCAGCGGCTGCCCGTCCGGGGAGGTGCAGACCCGGCTGCGGCTGGGTCAGTGGGACGAGGCGGTCCGCGCTGCCGGCGAGATGCAGGACATCTTCGGCAAGGAGAACTACTACATCGAGCTGATGAGCCACGGGCTGGAGATCGAGCGGCGGGTGCGTAGCGGTCTGCTCGAGCTGGCCCGACAGCTGGACGCGCCGCTGCTGGCCACCAACGACCTGCACTACACCAAGCACGAGGACGCGCACGCGCACGAGGCGCTGCTGTGCGTGCAGTCCTCCTCCACCCTGGAGGAACCGACCTACGACCAGGGCGGCAAGCGGTTCGCACTCTCCGGGGACGGTTACTACCTGAAGTCCGCCGAGGAGATGCGAGAGCTCTTCGCCGAGCTCCCCGAGGCCTGCGACAACACTCTCCGGGTGGCCGAGCAGTGCGAGGTCAGCTTCACCGAGGAGGTCGGCCGGTACATGCCGCACTTCCCGGTGCCGGAAGGCGAGGACGAGGTCTCCACCTTCGTCCAGGCGGTGGAGACCGGGCTGCAGCAGCGGTACCCGGCCGGCGTTCCGGACAAGGTGCGCAAGCAGGCCGAGTACGAGCTCGAGGTGATCACCGGCAAGGGGTACGCGGGCTACTACCTGGTGGTCGCGGACTTCATCAACTGGGCCAAGGACCACGGCATCCGGGTCGGCCCCGGGCGGGGGTCCGGTGCCGGGTCGATGGCCGCCTACGCGATGAGCATCACCGAGCTCGACCCACTCGAGCACGGGCTGATCTTCGAGCGGTTCCTCAACCCCGAGCGGATGTCGATGCCGGACTTCGACATCGACTTCGACGAGCGTCGGCGCGGTGAGGTGATCAAGTACGTCAGCGACAAGTACGGCGAGGACAAGGTCGCCTACATCGTCACCTACGGCTCGATCAAGGCGAAGCAGGCGCTCAAGGACGCCTCCCGTGTGCTCGGCTACCCGTTTGCGATGGGGGAGAAGCTCACCAAGGCGATGCCGCCGGCGGTGATGGGCAAGGACATCACCCTGCCGGGGATGTTCGACCCCGAGGATGCCCGCTATGCCGAGGCGGATGAGTTCCGTCAGCTGGTCGCGACCGACCCGGAGGCGAACCGGGTGCTGGAGACCGCACGCGGTCTGGAAGGGTTGAAGCGGCAGTGGGGGGTGCACGCGGCCGGGGTGATCATCGCCAGTGAGCCGCTGCTGGACATCATCCCGATCATGCGCCGCGAGCAGGACGGCGCAGTGATCACCCAGGTGGACTTCCCGGCCGGGGAAGACCTCGGCCTGGTGAAGATGGACTTCCTCGGGCTGCGCAACCTCACCATCCTCGACGATGCGCTGGAGAACATCGTCATCAACGGCAAGGACCAGGTCCGGGTGGAGGATCTCACCCTGGACGACCCGGAGACCTACGCGCTGCTCGGCCGGGGCGACACCCTCGGCCTGTTCCAGCTCGACGGTGGCGGGATGCGGTCCCTGCTGCGGCTGATGCGCCCGGACAACTTCGAGGACATCTCCGCTGTCGGTGCGCTCTACCGGCCCGGGCCGATGGGCGCCAACTCGCACACCAACTACGCGATGCGCAAGAACGGCCAGCAGCCGATCACCCCGATCCATCCCGAGCTCGCCGAACCGCTCGAGCCGATCCTGGGTACCACCTACGGCCTGATCGTCTATCAGGAGCAAGTGATGGAGATCGCGCAGAAGCTGGCGGGGTACAGCCTCGGTCAGGCCGACCTGCTCCGGCGCGCGATGGGGAAGAAGAAGAAGGAGGTGCTCGACGCCGAGTACACCAACTTCGAAGCCGGGATGAAGGCGAACGGGTACTCCGCGAACGCGGTGAAGACGCTGTGGGAGATCCTCCTGCCGTTCTCCGACTACGCGTTCAACAAGGCGCACTCGGCCGCCTACGGGCTGGTCTCCTATTGGACCGCCTACCTGAAGGCGCACTATCCGGGCGAGTACATGGCCGCCCTGCTCACCTCCACGCGGGACGACAAGGACAAGTCCGCGCTGTACCTGAACGAGTGCCGCCGGATGCGGATCACGGTGCTGCCGCCCGATGTGAACGCCTCGGCAGCCACGTTCACCCCGGTCGGGGACGATATCCGGTTCGGCCTGGCCTCGGTGCGCAACGTCGGGCACAACGTGGTGGCCGCGATCGCGCAGGCCCGGCAGGAGAAGGGCGAGTTCACCTCCTTCACCGACTTCCTGGACAAGGTGCCGGCGGTGGTCTGCAACAAGCGCACCATCGAGTCGCTGATCAAGGCCGGGGCGTTCGACTCCCTCGGGCACACCCGCCGGGCGCTGCTGATGGTGCACGAGCAGGCGGTGGACGCCGTGATCGGTGTCAAGCGCAAGGAGGCGGAGGGACAGTTCGACCTGTTCGCCGGCCTCGGCGGGGACGACGCCGAGGGCGCCGGCTTCACCGTGGAGATCCCCGACCTGCCGGAGTGGGACAAGAAGCAGAAGCTCACCTTCGAGCGGGAGATGCTCGGCCTGTACGTCTCCGACCACCCGCTGTCCGGGATCGAGCACGTGCTCACCCAGGCCGCCGACGTCTCGATCGCCACCCTGATCTCGGACGAGTCCCGCCCGGACGGGTCCACGGTGACCATCGCCGGGCTGATCACCTCGCTGCAGCGGAAGATGTCCAAGAAGGGCAACCCGTGGGCCGCGGTGACCATCGAGGACATGGAGGGCTCGGTCGAGGTGATGTTCTTCGGCGAGACCTACCTCGCCTACAGCACCGCTCTGGCCCCGGACCAGGTGGTGGTGCTCAAGGGCCGGGCGCGCTGGCGGGACGAGGCGCTCACCCTGCAAGCGATGGAGATGAGTCTGCCGGATGTGAGCGTCGGTGAAGACGCACCGGTCGCGGTGCGGATCGCGGAGGCGCGATGCAGCGAGCCGGTCCTGGTCCAGCTCCGGGACGTGCTGAGCACGCACCCCGGGATCACCGAGGTGCACCTGCACCTGACCGCACCCGGGCGGGCCACGGTGATGCGGTTGGAGGATGGCCTGCGGGTGGAGCGCACCTCGGCGCTGTACGGGGACCTGAAGGCGCTGCTCGGACCGAACTGCCTGGTGTAGACCCGCGCAGGAGTGGACGATGATCACCGGAATCGGCACCGCGATGGTGTACGTGTCCGACCAGGAGGAGTCGCTGCAGTTCTACCGAGATGTGCTCGGGTTCACCGTGGTGACCGATCAGGAGATGGGGCCGGGGATGCGGTGGGTCGAGGTGGCACCGCCCCAGGGACACACCACGATCGCGCTCCACGACGCCGGCGCCAGCGGTAAGAGAGCCGGAGAGGGCGCCTACCTGACGTTCGCCTGCGACGACGTGGCGGCGACGGTGGCCGACCTCCGCAGCCGCGGCGCCGTGGTCTCCGATCCGGAGGAACAGCCGTGGGGAACGTTCGCCACGGTGGAGGGGCCGGACGGGCATCAGGTGCAGTTCCACCGCAAGTGAGCCTGACGCCCGGGCGCGGGATCAGCCGCGGGTGACCTGCAGTCGGCGCAGACCGGTGGGCAGGTCGATCTCGAGCACATCGCCGGGATGCAGCTGCCGGCCGCGGCGGGTCTCGGTCTCGTTGTTGACCTGGACGGCGTCATCGGCCAGCAGCATCCGGGCGGAGGCGCCGTCCTCGACGAGTCCGGCGAGCTTGAGCAGCTGACCCAGCCGGATCATCTCGTCGGCGATAGGAATGTCCTCGGTCTGCTCAGTAGCCATCGCGCCATTCTCCCAGGACCGGTGATGGTGCACGGCCCCGCATGGACGGCGTGCAGAACCGGGTGTATCCGCGGCCTAGACTGGCGCCGTGATGCGCACTCTGGACCTCCGCGGACGTGATCTGACGCCGGCCGACCTCCGCGCCGCCCTGCCGCGGGCGGAGGTGGACATCGACGCCGCAACCGAGCAGGTGCAGCCGATCCTCGCCGCCGTGCGCGACCGTGGCGGAGCGGCGGTTGCGGACTATGCCGAGCAGTTCGACGGGGTGCGGCCAGTCAGCCTGCGGGTGCCCGCCGAGGCGCTGGAGGAGGCTGCCGAGGGGCTCGATGACGACGTCCGCGCCGCGCTCGCCGAGGCGATCCGGCGCGCCCGGCTGGGGCACGAGGCGCAGCTCCCGGTCGAACGCAGCACCACACTCGGCCCTGGGGCGCGGGTGCACCAGCGGTGGGTGCCGGTGCAGCGGGTGGGGTTGTACGTGCCCGGCGGGCTGGCGGTGCTGCCCAGCTCGGTGGTGATGAACGTGGTGGCCGCACAGGTGGCCGGGGTGGATGAGCTGGCGGTGGCCAGCCCACCGCAGCGGGACAACGGCGGTCTGCCCGACCCGACGATCCTGGCCGCCTGCGCGATGCTCGGCATCGACGAGGTGTACTCCGCCGGCGGTGCGCAGGCGATCGGGATGTTCGCCTACGGCGTGGCCGGGGACGGCCCGGCCGACTCCTGCCGTCAGGTGGATGTGGTGACCGGACCCGGCAACATCTACGTCGCCGCGGCCAAGCGGGCGGTCCGCGGCCTGGTGGGGATCGACTCCGAGGCCGGCACCACCGAGATCGCTGTGCTTGCCGACGGCGGTGCCGACCCCGCCTGGGTGGCGGCGGACCTGATCTCCCAGGCCGAGCACGACCCGGCGGCGGCCTCGGTGTTGGTCACCGACTCCGAGGCGCTCGCTGCGGCGGTGCTCGCTCAGCTCGAGGACCAGGTCGTCGAGGCCAAGCACGCGGAGCGCATCCGCACAGCGCTCACCGGCCCGCAGTCCTACCTGGTGCTGGTGGACGACCTCGACCACGGGATCGCCGTGGCCGATGCCTACGCTGCCGAGCACCTGGAGATCCTGACCGCGGACGCGCATCGGGTGGCCGCCCGGATCCACAATGCCGGTGCCATCTTCGTCGGCCCGTACTCACCGGTCTCCCTGGGCGACTACATCGCCGGCTCGAACCACGTGCTGCCGACCGGTGGCACCGCCCGCTTCACGGGCGGCCTGGGGGTGCACGCGTACCTGAAGGGCGTGCAGGTGATCGACTATGACGCCGCCGGCCTGGCCGAGGTGAGCGATGCGCTGGTCACCCTCGCCGAGACCGAGGACCTTCCCGCGCACGGGCGGGCGGCACGGCTGCGGCAGCAGTAGCACTCCCGCCCGCGGCAGCCGCCGCACCTCCGGCCGGTCCGGGTCAGCGCGGCCGCGCCGGTCCGCCACCGGCGCAGCCCGAGGATCAGGGCACCGGTCAGGGATCTCCCCGATGCGCACCGGACTGCGGACCCGTAGCGTTGTCGCCATGAGGTCCTTCTTCGACTCCATCCGCCGGATGAGCTTTCGCCGCGGTCCGGAACGGATTGCCGGCGGTATCTGCGGCGGTCTGGCCGCTGCCGCGAACGCCAGCGTCACCCTGGTGCGCATCCTGGTGCTGATCTCCTTCCTGCTGCCGTTCGTCGGCCTGGGCGCCTATCTGGTGGTCTGGATCCTCACTCCGTGGGAGGACGGCTCGATCCCCCTGGAGCGGTTCCTCGGCCGGTCCAGCGGCCCGCCACAGTACTGATCGCTGTCCCCGAACGTTCTCCGCTGCGGCGGAACTCGATGCCGCAGGCGCACCACGAGACGTTCGCGACCACCTGAGGTCAGCCGCTGCTGTGCAACTGCCCGTTCTCATCCACCCGAGCCGGCCTAGCCAGGGTGACGGCCGCCGTCGGGATCGGTCCGTACACGTGCGGAAACCGCTCGGTGCTCCCCGGCACCGACTCGACCCGGACCGGTGCGCCGCCGAGTTTCTCCGGGTCGATCTCCAGCAGCACCAGCGCGGGCGTCCCGGCGTAGATCGCTGCGGCCACCCCCGCCAGCTGGGACTGGAACGAGCAGTGCACGAATCCCTCCTCGGCCAGGCTGCGGCCCCGGGTGGATCCGGTGTAGCTGCCGGTGCGTGCGGCCGCAGCCCACACGTCCGGCTCGGCCAGGTGGAAGAGGGTGTCCATATCGTGCAGCGTAGAACGCCGGCCGCCCGCTGCGGCCTAGACTTGGCGCGTGCCCGAGCGCGTGACCACCCGACTTCCACTGCGTGCCGACCTGGTCGGTGAGCAGCCCTACGGTGCACCCCAGCTGGATGTGGCGCACCTGCTGAACGTCAACGAGAACCCGTACCCGCCGCCGACCGAGGTGGTCGAGGACATCGCCGCAGCGGTGCGGCAGGCGGCCGGCACCTTGAACCGGTACCCGGACCGGGACTTCCTCGGCCTGCGCGCCGATCTGGCTGCCTATCTCGCCGCCGAGTCCGCCGCCACCGGCCTGAGCGCGGAGCACATCTGGGCCGCGAACGGCTCCAACGAGGTGATGCTGCACCTGCTGCTCGCCTTCGGCGGTCCCGGGCGCACGGTGATGTCCTTCGCGCCGACCTACTCGATGTACCCCGAGTACGCCCGGGACTCCCTGACCACCTGGAAGGCGGGCACCCGGCGCGCGGACTTCAGCGTGGACGTGCCCGGCGCGATCGAGCAGATCCGCTCCGAACGCCCGTCGGTGGTGCTGCTCGCCAGCCCGAACAACCCCACCGGCACCGCACTGGACCTGGCGGATGTGCGTGCCCTTGCGGCGGCCACCACCGATTCCGGGCCCGACGGCGGAGCAACAGTTCTGGTGATCGACGAAGCCTATGCGGAGTTCCGCCGGGAGGGACGGCCGTCTGCGGTGACCCTGCTGGGCGAGTTCGCTCACCTGGCAGTGGCCCGCACCATGTCCAAGGCGTTCGCCCTGGCGGGCGCCCGCGTTGGGTACCTGGCCGCCGCGCCGGAGCTGGTGGACTGGTTGCGGGTGGTGCGCCTGCCGTATCACCTCTCCGCAGTCACCCAGGCGGTGGCTCGGGCGGCCCTGCGCCACCGTGACGTGCTGCAGGCACAGGTGGCGGACCTGCGCGGCCGGCGGGACGAGACGGTCACCTGGCTGCGCGAACGCGGCCTGGAGGTCGCCGACTCCGATGCTAACTTCGTGCTCTTCGGTCGCTATCCCGACCGGCACCAGGTGTGGCAGGGCCTGCTCGACCGGGGCGTGCTGATCAGGGAGACTGGACCTCAGGGTTATCTGCGGGTCTCCATCGGGACCGGTGAGGACATGGCCGCATTCCGCGGCGCACTCGAGGAGGTGACTGGCCGGTGAGCCAGACGACGTCAGAACAGCAGCCCGTGCGTACCGCCCGGGTGGAACGCAGCACGTCCGAGTCCACAGTGACCGTGGAGCTGAACCTGGACGGCACCGGCGCCGTGGACGTGTCCACCACTGTCCCGTTCTACGACCACATGCTCACCGCACTGGGCAAGCACTCCCTCATCGACCTCACCGTCCGGGCCAGCGGCGACACCGACATCGACGTGCACCACACGGTGGAGGACACCGCGATCTGCATCGGGCAGGCGCTCCGGCAGGCCCTCGGCGACAAGGCCGGGATCGCCCGGTTCGGTGATGCCCTGGTGCCGCTGGACGAGACCCTCGCCCGCGCCGTGGTGGACATCTCCGGTCGGCCATACCTGGTGCACGAGGGTGAACCCGCCGGGCAGGAGTACCACCTGATCGGTGGCCACTTCACCGGGTCGCTGACCCGGCACGTGCTGGAGTCGATCGCCTTCCACGCCGGCATCTGCCTGCATGTCCACCTGCTCTCCGGCCGGGACCCGCACCACATCGCCGAGGCACAGTTCAAGGCACTGGCCCGGGCGCTGCGCGCCGCGGTGGCCCGTGACCCCCGGGTGAGCGGAGTGCCCTCCACCAAGGGCGCGCTGTGAGCCCGGGGAGCGGGCCGGGCGGCGGCACCGGAGGCCCGGGGAGCGGGCCGGGCGGCGCCGGCACACCGGAGGAGTTCGACGAGGCGGCGTTCGAAGCCGCCTTCGCCGCCGAGTTCGGCCAGACGGTGGAACCGGAGCGCACAGTTCGCGAGGGCGACTCCCCGCGTGCCGGTGAGCCCGCCGGCGACGGCGACGCCGGCACCGAGGGGGATGCCCGCTCGACCCCGTCGGCCGGTACACCAGCCGCTGCCCCAGCACCTGCGCCGTCGGCGGAGAGACGACGTGTGCTCGCCGTGGTGCTCACCCCGATCGCCTCCGCCCCGGTGCTGGCCGCACTGTGCGCGATGGCCGAGGTGGACGCCGACATCGTGCCCAGCAAACGCGGTGCGCTCGCAGCCAAGGTGATCATCACCAGCGGTGAGCTGGACCCGAGCGAACTGCTCACCGGCGCGCCCGCCGAGGCGACCGAGCTGGCCACTGTGCTGTCCAGGACCGCGAAGGTCGGCGTCGTGCTGCTCACCGCCCGGCTCGCCGACGGCGAGGACGGAATCACCGGCACCATCTCCGGCCGGGAGTACCAGAGCGGCGAACCCGGTGAGGAGGTCGCACCCGGCCTGATCCTCGCCCACGCGGACGACGTGGTGGAGCAGATCCTGCTCGGCACCCTGGACCCCGCGCAGGCACCCGGGCGGCTCGTGCCGAAGGAGATGAGCCGGTGGCAGGCGGCCCGGTTGATGGCCAAGCAGGTGCGCAGGCGGCGGCCGTGACCGCACCGGAGGTCGTCGTCCTGGACTACGGGTCCGGGAACGTGCGCTCAGCCGTGCGCGCCCTGGAACGGGTGGGGGCCCGCGTGCAGCTGACGGCGGACCCGGACGCAGTGGCCGCTGCCGACGGGCTGTTCGTGCCCGGGGTGGGCGCATTCGCCTCGGTGATGGCCGGGCTGCGCGCCGTGGGCGCGCCACGGATGATCGAACGACGGCTGGCCGGGGGACGCCCGG
The DNA here is from genome assembly GCA_019116305.1 of Candidatus Ruania gallistercoris. GTDB lineage: Bacteria > Actinomycetota > Actinomycetes > Actinomycetales > Beutenbergiaceae > Ruania > Ruania gallistercoris. Next base: position 19,581 of record DXBY01000265.1, read on the forward strand.
TGCTCGGAGTCTGCGTGGGTCTGCAGGTGATGTTCGCCAGCGGAGTCGAGCACGGTGAACCGACCGACGGCCTGGACCAGTGGCCCGGTGTGGTGGAGCGGCTGCGGGCCGAGGTGGTGCCGCACATGGGCTGGTCCACCGTGGACCCACCGGCCGGGAGCGCCCTGTTCACCGGCATCGAGGACCAGCGGTTCTACTTCGTGCACTCCTACGCCGCACACACCGCCCCCGACTACGCCCAGGTGACCTGGAGCACGCATGGGGCGAGCACCTTCGTGGCCGCCGTGGAGAACGGCCCGCTGCGGGCCACCCAGTTCCACCCGGAGAAGTCCGGGGACGTGGGTGCAGCACTGCTGCGCAACTGGCTGCACACCCTGTAGACACCTGCACGTGAGAAACCCCTGAGAGGACCGACGTGACCTACCTGCAACTGCTCCCTGCCGTGGACGTGGCCGACGGTCAGGCCGTCCAGCTCGTCCAAGGCGTCGCCGGGTCGGAACGGCACTACGGCGACCCGAAGGAGGCAGCGCTGCGCTGGCAGAGCGATGGCGCCGAGTGGGTGCACCTGGTGGACCTGGACGCCGCCTTCGGCCGTGGCTCGAACGCCGAGCTGCTCGCCGAGGTGGTCGGGACGCTGGACATCCACGTGGAGCTGTCCGGCGGGATCCGGGACGACGCGTCGCTGGAGCGGGCCCTGGCCACCGGCTGCCGCCGGGTGAACCTCGGCACCGCCGCCCTGGAGAACCCGGAGTGGACCGCCCGGGCGATCGCCGAGCACGGGGACCGGATCGCCGTCGGTCTGGACGTGCGCGGAACCAGACTGGCCGCCCGCGGCTGGACTCGTGAGGGCGGTGACCTCTGGGAGGCTCTGGCGCGCCTGGACGCCGATGGCTGCGCCCGGTACGTGGTGACCGACGTGCAGAAGGATGGGATGATGCGCGGGCCGAACATCGACCTGCTGCAGCAGGTGTGCGCCCGGACCAGTGCCCCGGTGGTGGCCTCCGGTGGGATCTCCACCCTGGCGGACCTGGAGGCGTTGCGCGCCGTGGTGGATGAGGGGGTCGAGGGCGCGATCATCGGCAGCGCACTGTACGCCGGTGCGTTCACCCTGCCCGAGGCGCTGGCGGTCGCCGGCAGCCGGTGAGGCCGCCAGAGAGCCTCCCGGACGGACGGCCGCTGCCCCGGGGCGAGGGTCGGTCGCTGCCACCGACCCCGATGTTCGCCGGTGACGACGGGTCCACCGACCCGGCACTGGCCGCGGCGCTCGCAGCGCCGGAGGGCACCGACCGGCTGCAGGCGGTGGTCGCCGCGCTGACCACGGCTCGGGTGCTCGTGCCCGTCGTGTCCTACGTGGAGGAGCACGAGGAAGCGGTCGAGCACCAGATCAACGGTGCCACAGTGGAGGTGGCGGGGGAGAAGAGCGCCTCGGCCGCGATGGTCACGCTCGCAACGCCGGACGGACGGTCCGCGATCCCGGTGTTCTCCGGGATGGACGCGCTGCGCGCCTGGCGTGCCGATGCCCGGCCGATCCCCGCCGAGGGGGTCCGTGCGGCGCTGGCAGCGGTCGCCGATGCCGACGGGTTACTGGTCCTGGACCCGGGCGGCCCGGTGACGATACCGGTCCCGCGCCCCGCGGTGTGGGCGCTGGCGCAGCAGCGACCGTGGCTGCCAGCGGTCCAGGACCCGGCGGTGGCCGCGGCGATCGACGGCGCGCTGGCCGCGGTGCCGGGGGTGGCGGGCAGTCGCGTCCAGCCCGGTGCGGACGCGGAGGTGCGGGTGGTGCTGGAGCTGCCACCGGGCCTGAGCCGGGACCAGGTGCGCCAGATCGTGCAACAGGCCGGCCAGGCGCTCGCGGCCGAGGAGATCGTGGCCGAACGGGTGGACTCGCTGCAGTTCCAGGTCCGCCCGGCGTGAGCGAGGTCGCACCGGGCCACCCCGGGGGCGCGCAGGTCGCCCGTGCTAGACTAGGTACAGACCAGTCGTCCCTGCCCAGGGGCGATGTGCAAGTGGAGACTCTCCCACCCATGTTCGACCGGAGGCAGATGCCCCCGACAGAGCCCGGGTCATTGGTCGGGGAACCAGCGTTCCTCGAGGTGTCGCCTGCGACACCGTACCGTGAGCCTCCGCACGCACCGCATGCGGAGGCTTTCTTCATGCAGTCGGTACCCAGTCAAGTGTGAAGGTGAGGAGCACCACATCAGCGAGACCCGTATCAACGAGCGGATTCGCGTGCCAGAGGTTCGTCTGGTGGGCCCGAACGGTGAGCAGGTAGGCATCGTCCGGGTCGAGGACGCACTCCGTCTGGCCCAGGAGGCAGATCTCGACCTGGTCGAGGTGGCGCCCGATGCGAAGCCGCCCGTGGCCAAGCTCATGGACTACGGAAAGTTCAAGTACGAGTCCGATATGAAGGCTCGTGACGCGCGGCGCAAGCAGGCGCACACGACCCTCAAGGAGATCCGGTTCCGGCTCAAGATCGACCCGCACGACTACGGCACCAAGAAGGGGCACGTCGAGCGGTTCCTCAAGGGCGGGGACAAGGTGAAGGTGATGATCATGTTCCGCGGCCGGGAGCAGTCCCGACCGGAGATGGGTATGCGCCTGCTGGAACGCCTCGCCGAGGACGTCGCCGAGCTGGGGCACGTGGAGAGCGTGCCGCGCCAGGACGGCCGGAACATGACGATGGTGCTCGGACCGAACAAGAAGAAGTAAGCCACTCCCGCGCAAGACCGCCGCCGGCCGAACGTGGCCGGGCAACGACGAGGACAGAGACGAATGCCGAAGAACAAGACGAATTCCGGTGCCAAGAAGCGCTTCCGGGTCACCGGGTCCGGGAAGGTCATGCGCCAGCGTGCGCGCCACGTGCACAAGTTCCAGGAGCGCAGCGCCCGTCAGGCGGGGCGGCTCGAGAACGACGTGGTGGTAGCCCCCGCCGACCAGAAGAAGATCAAGAAGCTGCTCGGCAAGTAACGCCGACCCCCGAACGCAAGGAGTAAGACGTGGCACGCGTCAAGCGGGCGGTCAACGCCCACAAGAAGCGCCGGACGACCCTCGAGCGCGCCAGCGGCTACCGCGGCCAGCGCTCCCGGCTGTACCGCAAGGCCAAGGAGCAGGTGACCCACTCGTTCACCTACTCCTACCGCGACCGCCGGGCCCGCAAGGGTGACTTCCGTCGGCTCTGGATCCAGCGGATCAACGCTGCGGCCCGCGCCCAGGGGATGACCTACAACCGGTTCGTCCAGGGTCTGCGCGCTGCAGACATCGAGGTCGACCGCCGGATGCTCGCCGAGCTCGCGGTGAACGACCAGGCCGCGTTCAACGCCCTGATCGAGCAGGCGAAGAACGCTCTGCCCCAGGACGTGAACGCACCGAAGGACCCGGCTGCCTGAGCAG
>DXBY01000266.1 GCA_019116305.1 Candidatus Ruania gallistercoris
CCTGATCGACGCCGTCTTCCTGGACGAGACCTCCATCAAGGAGGACGTGGTTGTGCTCGAGCGCCTCGAGTCGGACTGGGCGGTGTACCTGACGATCGATCGCGCCATGATCGTCAAGACCACGTTCCGGAGGTTCGCCACCGAGCCGGAGGCACTGGAGTACATGCTGGTCAAGCTGCGGCAGAGCGCACACGCACGCCACCGCCTGGCGGAGCTCGACTGACGGCTGGACGACAACGGGCCCGGCCCCGGGAGATCGTCCCGGGCCGGGCCCGTCGGTGCCGCCGGTCGACCGGTCAGGTCGGGGGCGGCGAATCCTCACCAGGAGGAGTACCTACTTCGCGTCGTCCTCGGACTCCGTGGTGTCCTTCGTGTCCTCGGCGGACTCAGCCGACTCAGCGGACTCAGCGGACTCAGCGGCAGCTTCCGGAGAAGCAGCCGACTCGGCGGACTCCTCGGTCTCCTCCGCAGCAGCGTCCTCGGCCTCGGTGGTGGCGGCAGCGGCCGCAGCATCCTCCTTGACCGCACGCTTGGTGGCCGCTTCGGCCTCCTGCACAGTGGCCTGCTTCGGGCTGACCGGCTCAGTCACCAGCTCGATGACGGCCATCGGGGCATTGTCACCCTTGCGCGGACCGATCTTGGTGATCCGGGTGTAGCCACCGTGCCGCTCGGCCATCGACGGGGCGATGTCGGCGAACAGCGTGTGCACGACGTCCTTGCGGGAGAGCACCGCCATCACCTGACGCCGCGCGTGCAGGTCACCCCGCTTGGCCTTGGTGATGAGCCGCTCCGCGACCGGACGCAGCCGCTTGGCACGGGTCTCGGTGGTGCGGATGGCGCCGTGCTCGAACAGCGACTGCGCCAGGTTGGCCAGCATCAGCCGTTCGTGCGCCGGTCCGCCACCGAGACGAGGACCCTTCGTGGGCTTGGGCATGATCTATCCTCAGTTCCTTGTGTGATGGTCCGGCGGCTCAGCTGTACGCGTCGAAGTCGTCGCCGTCGTCGTAGGCACTCGCCACCAACGACGGGTCGAAGTCCGCGGGGCTGTCCTTGAGCGAGAGGCCCAGGCCGACCAGCTTCTCCTTGACCTCGGTGATCGACTTCGCACCGAAGTTGCGGATGTCGAGCAGGTCCGCCTCGCTGCGAGCGACGAGCTCACCCACGGTGTGGATGCCCTCCCGCTTGAGGCAGTTGTAGGACCGGATGGTCAGGTCGAGCTGCTCGATCGGCAGCGCCAGGTCCTCGGCCAGGGCAGCGTCGGTCGGCGACGGGCCGATCTCGATGCCCTCAGCCTCGACGTTCAGCTCCCGAGCCAGACCGAAGAGCTCCACCAAGGTCTTCCCGGCCGAGGCGAGCGCGTCCCGCGGGGCCATGGAGCGCTTGGTCTCCACGTCCACGATCAGCTTGTCGAAGTCGGTGCGCTGCTCCACACGGGTGGCCTCGACCTTGTAGGTGACCTTGAGCACCGGGGAGTAGATCGAGTCCACCGGAATCCGGCCGATCTCGGCGTCGCTGTACTTGTTCTGCGTGGCGGAGACGTACCCGCGACCGCGCTCGACGGTCAGCTCGATCTCGAGCTTGCCCTTGTCGTTGATGGTCGCGATGTGCAGGTCCGGGTTGTGGATCTCCACCCCGGCCGGCGGCGTGATGTCCGCGGCGGTGACCGTTCCCGGGCCCTGCTTGCGCAGGTACATCACCACGGGCTCGTCGTTCTCGGAGGAGACGACGACGTTCTTCAGGTTCAGGATGATCTCGGTGACGTCTTCCTTCACACCGGTGATCGTGGAGAACTCGTGCAGCACACCGTCGATGCGGATGCTGGTGACCGCTGCCCCGGGGATGGAGGAGAGCAGGGTGCGGCGCAGCGAGTTGCCCAGGGTGTAGCCGAAACCGGGCTCGAGCGGCTCGATCACGAACCGGGAGCGGTACTCGTCGACGACGTCCTCGGTGAGGGTGGGGCGCTGTGCAATGAGCACGGGATTGTCCTTTCAGCAGGCGTCCGCTATATGACGCCCTGCGAATACCCCTCGGCCATCGGTCCGGACGAGGGGGTCCTGCAGTGGGAGGGGATCAGACCCGGCGGCGCTTGGGCGGGCGGCAGCCGTTGTGCGCCTGCGGCGTCACGTCCTGGATGGAACCGACCTCCAGGCCGGTGGCCGTCAGCGACCGGATCGCGGTCTCCCGACCGGAACCGGGGCCCTTGACGAACACGTCGACCTTCTTCATGCCGTGCTCCTGTGCCTTGCGGGCGGCTGCCTCGGCGGCGAGCTGGGCGGCGAACGGGGTGGACTTGCGGGACCCCTTGAAGCCGACCTGGCCGGAAGAGGCCCAGGAGATCACCGCACCGGAGGGGTCGGTGATGGAGACGATCGTGTTGTTGAACGTGGACTTGATGTAGGCGTTGCCCGCGGAGACGTTCTTCTTCTCCTTGCGGCGGGGCTTGCGGGCGCCAGCTGCCTGGCGAGTCTTGGGAGGCATTCGCTTCTCTCTTCTTCGGTGAGGTCGTCGGTCCGCGCGCTCTGTGCGCCGGCGGACTACTTAGCGGCCGGCCTTCTTCTTACCGGCGACGGTGCGCTTGGGGCCCTTGCGGGTACGCGCGTTGGTCTTGGTGCGCTGACCGTGCACCGGCAGGTGACGGCGGTGGCGCAGGCCCTGGTAGCAACCGATCTCAACCTTGCGGCGGATGTCAGCGGCGATCTCTCGGCGCAGGTCACCCTCGAGCTTGTAGGTGCCCTCCAGGTAGTCGCGCAGCTGCACCACCTCGCCGTCGGTGAGGTCCTTGACCCGGACCTCCGGGCTCAGGCCGGTGGCGGCCAGGGTCTCAGCGGCGCGGGTCCGCCCCACTCCGAAGATGTAGGTGAGTGCCACCTCGAGCCGCTTTTCGCGGGGGAGGTCGACACCAACGAGTCGTGCCATAGAAATTCTCACTCCTGTGAGTTACGGAGGTCTTCCGCATCACCGCCCCGCTTCGTGCGGGCCCCGGCCTCCGACCGGGGGTGGCCCGCCAGGTGGCGGGTGGTGGTGCGCTGGTGCGTCAGTGACGCTGGGTGGTGCTCAGCCCTGACGCTGCTTGTGGCGCAGGTTGTCGCAGATGACCCGCACCGTGCCGTGGCGACGGATCACCTTGCACTTCGGGCAGATCTTCTTCACGCTCGGCTTGACCTTCATGGATTTCCTTTTCCCGCGCGCCGGCGCTCCCGGCTCGGCAGCCTGATCGCGCGGACGTGATTCGGAGGTGGACTACTTGTAGCGGTAGACGATGCGGCCGCGGGTCAGGTCATAGGGGCTGAGCTCAACCACCACCCGGTCCTCGGGGAGGATCCGGATGTAGTGCTGGCGCATCTTGCCCGAGATGTGCGCGAGCACCTTGTGACCGTTGCTCAGCTCCACGCGGAACATCGCGTTCGGCAGTGCCTCGACCACGTGGCCCTCGATCTCGATGACCCCGTCCTTCTTAGCCATGTCCTCCGCTAACTGCAGTGCTGTTCTGACGTCGGCGCCCACCTGACACACCTCACCCGCCCCGACGAGCAATGAGGGACGAGCGGTCTTCGCGACCGCAGGAGAGGTGAGCACATGACACGCCCAGCGACCTACTCTACGCCACGGAACTGCCGAGACGAAACCCACACGGCACGGCCCGAGTGCGGTCTGCCTCACATCTGCAGCTGATCGGGGGCCACAGGCAGCAGCCGCAGCTCCCGAGCCCGGTCCACAGCGCGCTGGCGATCGTGCACCCCAAGCTTACGGTAGATCGCCCGTAGCTGGCTCTTGACCGTGTTCGCCGAGACGAACAAACGGCTGGCCACGGCCACCACCGGTTGCCCCTCGGCGATCGCCTCGAGCACCCGTAGCTCGCCGCGGCTGAGCTCGACCTGCGGGGCCGGCGTGCCGAACAGGTCCGCCTGGCCGCGCAGCGGCGGTTCACCGAGCAGCTCCTGCATCCGAGGCACGAGCTCGGCGATCGCCTCCAGGTCGCCGCGCGGAACCAGCACGTAGGAGCGGACCAGACCGTGTGTGTGCGCCAGGGCGAGGGCGTGGTGCAACGTGTCCGCAGCTTCCTCCACCCGGTCCAGCCGGTGCAGCGCACAGGCGCGCAGCAGCAGGATCTCCATCTCGAACCGGGGCAGCAGCGCATACGGATCCGCGAAGTCCATCACCTCCCCCTGGTCGAGGACTCCGGTCAGGTCACCGGTGTAGAAGGCCAGCCGGTGGCGCAGCCAGTGCTCGGTGCCACCCACCTGTTCGGCATAGGCCAACAGGTCACGGCACCGTTCCAGCTGGTGCTCGGCCAGGAACACCGTGGCGGCCACCTTGACCAGCACGGTCCGTGCCAGGGTGTACTCGGTGCCGGGGAGCCGGCGCAGCTGCAGGTCGAGCATCCGCCCGTGGTCCAGCGGGCCGGCGGCCAGGTGCAGCGCCCGGGTGGCGGCCAGCCCAGCCTCGATCAGATCCATCCCGGCCGGCATCGTGGCACCGGTGGCCGGCCGGGGTGCCCCGATGGCCCAGCTGGACAGGTCCGGCCAGATGTCGTCGGCGGTCCAGGTCATCGTGTCCAGGGCCACCAGCTGCTTCGCCACTCGGACCAGATCCGCCGTCTGCGGCAGGTCATCCCGGCAGGCGCGCAACCACTCCTCGGCCTCGGTGACCGAACCGGCCAACGCCCGGCCGAACGCCAGGCCGGCGACCGCGTGCTGGGCCACGTCTACCTGACCGAGCGCCTCAGCGCGGCCGAGCGCATCGCGCAGTGCATCCTCGCCGCCGCCGAGGTCCCCCGCACCGAACCGGGCCAGGCCCCACTGCGCCAGGGCGTTCGGCAACGCCAGCGACACTTCGTCCACTGGTGCAGGTCCCGCGATCGGCGCCGGGTCCACCACGGCGCCGCTGCGGCGACTGAGCACCCAGGTGCGCGGATCCTGGTCCAGGACGGTCGACCCCAGGGCGGCCACCACCTCCCGGACCAGCTCGGGGTGCTCGCCCAGGCGAAGCCAGTCCTGGTGCAGCAGGTTCCGGCACCGGTCGCGGTCACCGGCGCGCAGCGCATGCCGCAGAGCCTGCGGCATGTCCCCCTTCTGCTCGTACCACCGGGAGAGCAGATCGTGTGCCTCCTGCGCGGCGGCCGGTTCCAGCTCGGCATAGGCTGCCGCCAGTGCGGTGCGGACCGCATCGGTGAGCCGGCCGTCCGCCGCAGTGAGCCCGGCCTCCTGCAGCGGGCCCATCGCCGCGGCAAGACCGGTGTGGTAGCCCAGCAGCCGGACGATCTCTTCGTCCAGGTGGTCGGCCACGGACAGCCGCATCGCCTGTCCGATCACCTCCTGGGTGCCGGCGTCCCGGAGCACCACCTGGAGATAGCTGCTGATCACCTCGGTGCTCTCACTACGCCCCGAGGGTCCAGCGAAGGTGGCGCGCACCAGCGCCGGCCACCCGCCAACGGCAGCGGTGAGCTCCTCGGCCTGGCCGGTGGTCAGCTCCGTGCCGAGCTCAGCTGCGATCTCCTGCACCTCTGCGGGCCGCAGCCGCAGGTGCTGCACCCGGAACACCACACCATCGGCTTCGATCGGCGCGAGCATCTCGATCGGGCGCTCGGTCCGGCTCAGCGCGAGCACGTACAGCCCACCGATTCCCGCTACGGCATCGACCAGGGCCTCGTCCACTGCAGGGTCGCTGACCAGGTGCAGATTGTCCACGGCGAGCACCAGCTGGCGCTCTCGGGCCGCGAGCACCTGGTCGCAGTGCGCGTGGTCATCCAGGTCCAGGTGCAGGCCCAGGTCGGTCAACCGCTCGGTGACGAGGTCCCAGAACTGTGCCGCCGTCGTCGGCCCGCGTACACTCACCCAGGCGAACTCGTACTCCGGTCCGAGCGAACGAAGCCAGGCGGTGGCGGTGGCGGTCTTGCCCCAGCCACGCGGTGCTCGGAACACGGTGATCGGTGCCAGGGAGGAGAACCGGGCTGCCGGCTCGGCCGCCGGGACGAAAGCATGTGGCACCCGGGGCAGCCCGAGTCCGTCTCCGTGCGTTCGCATTCTGACGCCCTCCCCTCAGCTACACCGCTGAGCCCTCGGCGCGTCGCGTTGACGTGCCGCTAGGTACTAATCACTATACGCCCGACTTTCGCTAATGCTTCGTTTCGATTCGACACGTCCAGCTTGCGGTACACCGCACGCATGTGCGTCTTCACTGTGTTCACGGACAGACCGAGCGCATGAGCGATACCGACCGGCCCGGCGTGTTCCTCCAGCGCGTGCAGCACCTGCGCCTCCCGGACCGTGAGCGTGACCATCGGGAGCTCGTCGTCGACCTCCTCGGCGACCTCCGCCGCGGGGAGGTGGTCCGGCCACAGGGACAGGACCGACTCGTCACCCCCGGCGAGCGCGGTGAAGGCGTACCGCTGCATCAGCGCCAGGCCACGGCGCTGACCGGTCTGGCGGGCCCGGCTGATCGCCGCCCGGAAGGCTTCCCTCGCCTGGGCGAAGCGCCCGGAGCGCAGCTCGGCGCTGGCGATCACCCCGTGCGCGGCGAGCAGGTAGCGCCCGGAGGCGGCGCTGCTGCGGATCGCGGTCCGGGCCGCCTCGATCGCCTCCGGGTACCGTTCCTGGGCCAACCGCAGCCGCGCGATCGCATTCCAGGTGAACCCGCGATGCGCCATCGCATCGGTCACCTCCTGGGCGACGGTAAGCATCCCGGCCTCGATCAGCACCTCAACCAGCGTGGCGGTCAGCAGGGTCTCGATCAGCGATCCACGCCGGATGTAGCGCAGTGCGGAACGGACCACGTTCGCCTGCCGGACGACCTCCTCGCTGCTGCCCACCCGCATCACGTGCAGAGACCGGATGAACACCGACAACGCCCACAGCTCATCCCGGTGCCTCGACTCGGCGAGCAGCTCCACCGCCGCGTCGGCCTCCGGCCGCGCCGCGTCCACCAGCGCCAGGGCACGGGCGGAGAGCGCGAGCAGGCCCATCGCGTCCACAGTGCCGTCCTGCTGCGTGCGCTCCAACCAGTCCGCGACCCCGGACTCGTCCAACCACCGCAACGCCTGGTCCGGTTCCCCCTGGAGTGCGTGCACCAGAGCCAGCCCCGCGGCGCCGAGGTAGCTCTCCGTCTCCCCGTCGGTCATCATCGCCCACGCCCGTGCCTGGGAGAAGGCGTACATGGCCGTGTCCAAGTCCCCCATCAGCAGACAGGCGGCACCCCACTGCATCAACAGCAGTAGCTCATCGTCCCCGGCATCGACCAGCTCGGTACGGTGGGCAGCGATCTCGGCGTTGAAGCTCGCCGACTCCGCCCCGGTCCAGTTCGCCCTGCCCACCGGCACGGCCACCTCGGACAGGTACCGGGTGGCCACCCGCAGCCGCACGTGCTCGGCGACCATCGGCGCCGGGAACATCTGTGCCGCCTGCACCAGTGCCCTCGGCGCACTGGCCAGCAGCGCCCCCCAGTCGTTCTCGATCACGTCCAGGGCGGCGGTCCACTCCCCCGCGTGCACCGCGTGCACCAGCGCTTCGGCGGGATCGTGGCGACCGGTCGCCAGCCGCATCAGCTCCAGGTGCACCTGGTGCTCCACCTCGGGTCGGGACTCACGCATCACCCGGATCAGGGCCGCTCGGATCGCCGGCGGGTAGGAGTAGGACGGCCCGTCCACGGTACGGCGTTCGGCCAGCAGCCCGGCAGCCCGGATGTTGCGCAGCATCCGGACGGTGTTCCCCTCCGGGGCGATCACTCGCGCCGTCTCGATGTCGAACTGTTCCGGGATGGCGGTGCGGAGCAGGAAGGCCCGCACGTTCTCGAACCGCAGGTCGCGCACCATCGCACCGATGTAGTTGTCCGCGAAGGTGACTTCGGCAGTGTCCCGACCACCGCTGGCAGCCGCCCGCTGCAGACCTGCGCGGATGGCGGAGGGCCAGCCGCCCAGGTCCACCACGATCTGCTCGGCCCGGTCATGGGTCAGGTGCACACCGATCCGGGTGGCGAGTGCGTACACCATCTCACCGGTCAGCCGTAGCTCGTCGGGGCCGATCACCAGCGTGTCCACTGACAGTGATCCGACCGTCTCCAGGGCGCGCAGGGTCCGCCCAGCGGCCACCAGGTAGAGTTGGTCGTTCTGCCGGACCAGGTCCACCAACGTGTCATCGATGCTCGCGGCTCCGTGCCGCAGCCCGGCCTCGTGGTAGTCGTCGATGATCAACAGCAGTGGTTCGCGTCGCTGCATCAACCAGGTAGTCACGGCCTGTTCGGCGTCATCGGTCGACGGCGGAGTCTCCAACTGGTCGTCGATTCCCGCCAGGGCCTGGTGCAGGTGGGCCCAGAACCCGTCCCGCTCGTTCGACTCCGTGGTCAGCGTGGTGTAGACCAGCGGGGGCAGGTCCTCGGCCTGCCGCAGCCAGGTCACCACAGCGGAGGTCTTCCCGTAGCCACGTGGGCCACGCAGGATGCTCAGCGCGTGCAGCCGGGAGAGCGCCTTGACCAGGTCGTCGGCGATCCCGCTCTCCAGCGGGATCCGGGGGAGACCGGCGACGGACCGCAACGGGCTCTTCATCGTCAGCCCACAGGCAAGTGTGCCTGCTGCACAGCCGTTACAAGCAGGGCACAACTCGGCACGACGACTCCCGGAATGGCTGACTGCCCTTCACTCACGCGACCACCACAGCATGGCGCACTGACCCGATCACTCCCGAGACTACCGCGCGAGGCCGCGCCCTGCTGTGAAAACGGAGCACAGATCCGCACCGGCTCAGCCCAGCGGGGCCACCTGCACTCCGTGTTCGGCGAGACGAGCCGCTCCCCCGTCGCGCGCGGTGAGCACCCAGAGCCCGCCGTCGTGCACAGCCACTGTGTGCTCCGCGTGTGCAGCACGGGATCCGTCCGCGGTGACCACGGTCCAGTCGTCCTCGAGCAGCCGGGTGGCCTCCCCACCGCGGGTGAGCATCGGTTCCACGGCCACGCACAGACCCGAACGGATCGCCGGGCCACGCCGTCCCGTCCGGTAGTTGAACACGTCCGGCGGCTGGTGCATGGCGGTGCCGATACCGTGGCCGGTGTACTCCCGGACCACCCCGTGGCCCTCGGCGGCGTCCTCCACAGCGGCACCGACGTCGGCGAGCCGGCCGCGGCCGGCGAGCGCCGCGATCCCTGCCCACATGGCGGCCTCCGTGGTGGCCACGAGCCGTTCGTCGGCCGGGTCGGAGGCGTCGTCACCAGGGACCACCACGGTGAACGCCGCATCCCCGTGCCACCCCTCGACTACGGCGCCGGCGTCCACGGAGACCACGTCCCCGGCCCGGATCACCTGCTCGCCCGGGATACCGTGCACGATCTCGGCGTTCACCGATACACAGAGCACCCCGGGGAACCCGTGGTAGCCGAGAAAGTTCGAGGTGGCACCGGCGGCGGCGATCACCTCGGCGGCGACCGCGTCGAGATCACCGGTGCTGACCCCGGGGGCGATCGCGGCGCGGACAGCGTCGTGGATGTCGGCCACCACCAGCCCGGCCGTACGCATCCGGCGGATCTGGTCGGGGCTCTTGTACTCGATCCCCCGGCCGAACATCTAGGCGGCGGAGACGCCCAGGGCGTCCGTCAGGCGCGCGGTGACCTCGTCCACCTCACCCATGCCGTCCACCTGCACCAGCAGGCCGCGGTCGGCATAGATGCGCACCAGCGGCGCAGTCTGCTCGGCGTAGACATCCAGCCGGCGGCGGATCACCGACTCGGTGTCATCGGAACGGCCCTGCTCCTGGGCGCGGTTGAGCAGTCGGGTGACCACCTCATCGGTGTCCGCGGTCAGCTCCACCACGTGACTGAGCTCGCGGTCGTTGGCGGCCAGGATCGAGTCCAGCTCGCTGACCTGGGCCTCGGTCCGCGGGTAGCCGTCGAGCAGGAACCCCTCGGCGGCGTCCGGTTCGGCCAGCCGAGCGGCGACCATCTGGTTGGTGACCTCGTCCGGGACGTACTCACCGGCGTCCATGTACTTCTGCGCCAGCTGGCCCAGCTCGGTGCCCTCGGAGACGTTCGCCCGGAAGATGTCCCCCGTAGAGATCGCCGGAACGCCGAGGCGTTCGGCCAGGCGGGCGGCCTGGGTGCCCTTTCCTGCTCCGGGCGGGCCGAGGAGGATCAGACGCGTGCTCATCGCAGGAACCCTTCATAGTGACGTTGCTGCAGCTGGGAGTCGATCTGCTTGATCGTGTCCAGACCGACGCTGACCAGGATCAGCAGGGAGGTACCGCCGAACGGGATCGAGGTGGACACCCCCATGATCTTGAACGCGATCGTGGGGATCATCGCCACGATCGCGAGGTAGAGCGCACCGGCAGTGGTCACCCGGGTGATCACGTACTGCAGGTACTCGGCGGTGGGCCGGCCGGCGCGGATGCCGGGGATGAACCCGCCGTAACGCTTCATGTTGTCCGCGACCTCGTCCGGGTTGAACGTGATCGAGGTGTAGAAGAACGCGAAGAAGATGATCAGCACCACGTAGACCGCGATGTAGACGTTCTGCCCCGGATTGGAGATGTTCGCGGCGATCCATTGCACCCAGCCCTCGGACTGGTCGGAGGCGAACTGGGCGGCCAGCATCGGCAGCGCCAGCAGCGAGGACGCGAAGATCACCGGGATCACCCCGGACATGTTGATCTTGATCGGGATGTAGGTGCTGGATCCGCCGTACATGCGGCGGCCGACCATCCGCTTGGCGTACTGCACCGGCACCCGGCGCTGGGATTGCTCCACGAACACGATCAGCCCGATCACCACCAGCGAGATCAGGATGAAGATGATCAGCTTGACCAAGCCGTTCTCGGCAGCGTTGATCTGCCCGAGCGCCGAGGGGAAGCTGGCCGCGATCGAGGTGAAGATCAGCAGGGACATGCCGTTGCCGACACCCCGCTCGGTGATCAGCTCGCCCATCCACATGATCAGACCGGTGCCGGCGGTCATCGTCAGGATCATCAGCAGCAGCGTCTTGATCGAGTCATCCGGGATGACCGGAACCTGGCACCCCGGGAAGAGCGTGTCGGAGTTGGCCATCGTGATGATTGTGGTGGCCTGCAGGATCGCAAGCCCGATGGTCAGGTACCGGGTGTACTGGGTCAGCACCGCGGTCCCGGACTGCCCCTCCTTGTGCAGCTCCTCGAACCGGGGAATCACCACCCGGAGCAGCTGCACGATGATGCTGGCAGTGATGTAGGGCATCACCCCGAGGGCGAAGACCGACAGCTGCAGCAGCGCACCGCCGCTGAACAGGTTCACCAGCGCCAGAGCGGAGGTGTCGTCCCCCATCGGCGCGGCACAGGTCTGCACGTTCTGGTAGTCGACGCCCGGTGTGGGCACGAAGGACCCGAGCCGGAAGATCGCCATGATCCCGAGCGTGAAGAGCAGCTTCCGCCGCAGATCCGGCGTGCGGAACGCGCGGGCGAATGCGCTGAGCAATTTCTCCTCCAGGGAGGGTCTCACGGGACAGGGTCTGCCGGGAGTCGCCACCGGGCGGTCTCGGCGAAGAAGACAGTACGAGTGCTTACGCTACGGCATCGGGGACCGGCGTCGGTGCCGCTGGGCGGATATGCCGACGGCGGCGCGGGTCTGCGAACCCACGCCGCCGCTCGCGTGCTGCGCCTTGGTCAGGCCTGCTCGACGCTGCCACCGGCCGCGAGCACCTTCTCCTTGGCGGAGGCGGACACGGCGTCCACCGCCAGGGAGAGCTTCACGCTCACATCGCCGGTCCCGAGCACCTTGACCGGGTGACCGGCGCGCACCGCACCCTTGGTCACCAGGTCCGCCACGGTCACCTCGCCCCCCTCGGGGTAGAGCGCCGCGAGCTTGTCCAGGTTCACCACCTGGTACTCGGTACGGAACTTGTTCTTGAAGCCACGCAGCTTCGGCAGCCGCATGTGCAGCGGTGTCTGGCCACCCTCGAACCGGGCGGGCACCTGGTACCGAGCCTTGGTGCCCTTGGTACCGCGACCGGCGGTCTTGCCCTTGGAGGCCTCACCGCGACCCACACGGGTCTTCGCGGTCCGGGCCCCGGGCGCCGGGCGCAGGTGGTGCACCTTCAACGGGGCCAGCCCGTCGGTGTCCTTCTCCTGCTCAGCCATGTTCAGTCGACCTCCTCGACGGTGACCAGATGGGCCACCGTGCTGACCATGCCGCGCACCTCGGGCCGGTCGTCCTTGACGACGGAGTCGCCAATACGCTTCAGCCCGAGTGAACGCAGCGTGTCCCGCTGGTTCTGCCTTCCGCCGATGGCGGACTTCTTCTGAGTGACCTTGAGCTGGCTCATGAGGCCGCCCCCGTCTTCTGCTCTGCCTTCTCCGCCGCCTCGGCGCGACCCTCAGCCTGCGCCCGCAGGAGCGCCGTCGGAGCGACCTCGTCCAGCGGCAGTCCACGGCGGGCGGCCACGGCCTCCGGCTGCTCCAGCCCCTTCAGGGCGGCCACGGTCGCGTGCACGATGTTGATCGCGTTCTCCGAGCCGAGGGACTTGCTGAGCACGTCGTGGATACCCGCGCAGTCCAGCACCGCACGCACCGGACCGCCGGCGATAACACCGGTACCCGGGGAGGCCGGGCGCAGCAGCACGACGCCGGCAGCGTCCTCGCCCTGCACCCGGTGCGGGATGGTCTTGCGGATCATCGGGACCTTGAAGAAGTTCTTCTTCGCCTCTTCCACGCCCTTGGCGATGGCCGCGGGCACCTCCTTGGCCTTGCCGTAGCCGACACCGACGGTGCCCTCACCGTCGCCGACCACGACGAGTGCGGTGAAGGAGAACCGGCGGCCGCCCTTGACGACCTTGGAGACGCGGTTGATCGACACCACGCGCTCGACGTAGGTGTTGCGGTCGTTGTCGCGACGGTTGTCCCGGCGGTTGTCGCCGCCCCGGCGGTCGCGACGGTCGTTGCGCTCGCCGCCGCCGGACGTCGCGTTGCTGCGCTGCGGTGCAGCCATCATGCGATCCTTTGTTCGTTGGTCTGCTGGACTCCGGTCACAGGGACAGCCCTCCCTCGCGGGCGCCGTCAGCCACTGCGGCCACACGTCCGTGGTACTTGTTGCCGCCGCGGTCGAACACCACGACCTCCAGGCCCTTGGCCTTCGCGCGCTCGGCGACCAGCTCGCCGACCTGGCGCGCCTTCGCGGTCTTGTCCGCCGCCGCGGCGCGCAGGTCTGCCTCCAGGGTGGAGGCCGAGGCCAGCGTGGTACCGGTGGTGTCGTCGACCACCTGGGCCACGATGTGCCGAGCAGACCGGTTCACCACCAGGCGCGGGCGAGTGGCGGTGCCGGTGATCCGCTTGCGCACCCGGAGGTGACGGCGGGACCGCGCGTTCCGCTTTCCGGTTCCCTTGATGGACACAGCCATGGCTACTTACCAGCCTTTCCGACCTTGCGGCGGACCTGCTCGTCCGCGTACCGCACACCCTTGCCCTTGTACGGCTCCGGCTTGCGGATCTTGCGAATGTTGGCAGCGACCTCGCCGACCTGCTGCTTGTCGATACCGGAGACGGAGAACTTCGTGGGGGACTCCACCGCGAAGGTGATGCCCTCCGGAGCGGTCACCGTGACCGGGTGGGAGAAGCCGAGTGCGAACTCCAGGTTCGACCCCTTGGCCAGCACGCGGTACCCGGTGCCAACGATCTCGAGCTTCTTCTCGTACCCCTGGGTGACGCCCTGGACCAGGTTCGACAGCAGGGTGCGGGTCAGCCCGTGCAGGGCACGGGACTCGCGCGCCTCGTCCGGCCGCGTGACCACGATGGCGCCGTCGTCGTCACGGCTGACCGTGATCGGTGCCGGGATGTTGTGTTCCAAGGTGCCCTTCGGTCCCTTGACGGTCACCGTCGCACCGGAGATGGTGACGTCGACGCCGCTGGGCACGGCGACCGGGATCTTGCCGATTCGTGACATGAGCGTGGCTCCTTTCGATCCCTCGATCACCAGACGTAGGCGAGGACTTCCCCACCCACGCCCTTCTTGGCTGCCTGCCGGTCGGTGAGCAGGCCGGAGGACGTGGACAGAATCGCCACGCCCAGGCCGCCGAGCACCTTCGGCAGGTTGGTCGACTTCGCGTACACCCGCAGGCCGGGCTTGGACACCCGACGCACACCGGCGATCGAGCGCTCCCGGCTCGGGCCGAACTTCAGCTCCAGGCGCAGCGTCTTACCCACCTCGGCGTCCGCGACCGACCAGCCGGTGATGTAGCCCTCGGCCTGGAGGATCTCTGCGATGTGGGACTTCAGCTTCGAGTACGGCATCTCCACCGACTCGTGGTACGCCGAGTTCGCGTTGCGCAGGCGCGTCAACATGTCGGCGATGGGGTCTGTCATAGTCATTGCGGGCTCATGCCCTTCCTCGTCGCGGTTTCCTCAGCGGACCTGCGACGTAGTCGATTTACCAGCTGCTCTTAGTCACGCCGGGGAGCTGACCCGCCAGGGCCATGTCCCGCAGGCAGACCCGGCACAGGCCGAACTTGCGGTACACCGAGTGCGGACGGCCGCACTTCTGGCACCGGGTGTAGCCGCGGACCTTGAACTTGGGCTTGCGGGCGGCCTTGTTGATCAGAGCGGTCTTCGCCATCTCAGTTCTCCTTGAACGGGAAGCCGAGCCGGCGCAGCAGCGAACGGCCCTCGTCGTCGTTGGTCGCCGTGGTCACCACGGTGATGTCCATCCCGCGGACCCGGTCGATCTTGTCCTGGTCGATCTCGTGGAACATGGACTGCTCGGTCAACCCGAAGGTGTAGTTCCCGTGACCGTCGAACTGCTTCGGCGAGAGGCCACGGAAGTCGCGGATCCGCGGCAGCGCGAGGCTGAGCAGGCGATCGGCGAACTCCCACATCCGGTCCCCACGCAGGGTGGCGTGGGTACCGATCGGCTGGCCCTCGCGCAGCTTGAACTGCGCGATCGACCGGCGGGCGCGGGTCACCAGCGGCTTCTGCCCGGTGATCGCGGCCAGGTCGCGCACGGCGCCCTCGATCAGCTTGGAGTCGCGGGCGGCGTCCCCCACACCCATGTTCACCACGATCTTGACCAGACCGGGGACCTGGTGCACGTTGGTGTAGCCGAACTCCTCGCGCAACGCCGGGAGGATCTCCTCGCGGTACTTCGCCTTCAGCCGCGGGGCGGCCGAGGGCGCACTCGTCTCGGTTGCAGTGCTCATCACACGTCCTTACCGGAGCGCTTGGCCACACGGACCCGGGTGGTCCGGGTGCGGCCGTCACGCTCGACTTCCTCGGTGCGGTACCCGACGCGGGTGCCCTTCTTGGTCTCGGGGTCCACCAGCATCACGTTGCTCACGTGGATCGACGCCTCGATCGTCTCGATGCCGCCGCTGCTGCCGCCCCGCTGGGTCTGGGAGACCTTCGTGTGCCGCTGCACGCGCTGGACACCCTCGACGATCACCCGGTCACGCTCGGTGAGGACCTCGAGAACGCGGCCCTGCTGTCCCTTGTCGCGACCGGCGATGACGACCACCAGGTCGCCCTTCTTGATCTTTGCCATGGTTACAGCACCTCCGGTGCGAGCGAGACGATGCGCATGAACCGCTTGTCCCGCAGCTCACGGCCGACGGGGCCGAAGATGCGGGTACCGCGCGGCTCGCCGTCGGTCTTCAGGATCACGGCTGCGTTCTCGTCGAACCGGATGTAGGAACCGTCCGGACGACGACGCTCCTTGCGGGTGCGCACGATGACCGCCTTGACGATCTCGCCCTTCTTCACGTTGCCGCCGGGGATCGCATCCTTGACGGTGGCGACGATGGTGTCGCCGATGCCGGCGTAGCGACGTCCGGAGCCGCCGAGCACACGGACGCACAGGATCTCCTTGGCGCCCGTGTTGTCGGCGACCTTCAGTCGCGACTCCTGCTGGATCATTCGATCTACTCCTGTCGTCGTGCCGGTTCTCGCCTAGCGCGAGCCTGGCCGAACGGATGGTTGTCTGCTCTCCGGTCCGCAACGCGCACCGGAGTGGGATCACTTGGCCTTTTCGAGGACCTCGACGATCCGCCAGCGCTTGGTGGCCGACAGCGGTCGGGTCTCCATGATCGACACGAGGTCGCCCACGCCTACGGCGTTGGTCTCGTCGTGCGCCTTGACCTTGTTGGTGCGTCGCATGACCTTGCCGTAGAGCGGGTGCTTGACCCGGTCCTCGACCTCGACCACGACGGTCTTGTCCATCTTGTCGCTGACCACGTAGCCGCGACGAGACTTGCGGATGTTGCGCTCAGTGGCGGACTTCTCGATGCTCATCGCTACCTTCTCGTTCACTTCGCCTCTGCGGTCGGCTCGCTGCGGATGTCCAGCTCGCGCTCCCGCAGGATCGTGTAGATGCGGGCGATGTCGCGCCGCACGGTCTTCAGCCGGCCATGGTCCTCGAGCTGACCGGTGGCCGAGGAGAACCGCAGGTTGAACAGCTCCTGCTTGGCCTTCTTCAGCTCAGCGGTCAGACGCTCGTTGTCCATCCCGTCCAGATCGGCCGGCATGAGGTCCTTGGACCCGATAGCCATCAGATGTCACCACCCTCGCGAGAGATGAAACGCGTCTTCATGGGGAGCTTGTGCTGGGCGCGTCGGAGTGCTTCCCGAGCCAGCTCTTCGTCGACACCGCCGAGCTCGAACATCACTCGGCCGGGCTTGACGTTGGCCACCCACCACTCGGGTGAACCCTTACCGGAACCCATCCGGGTCTCCGCCGGCTTCTTGGTCAGCGGGCGGTCCGGGAAGATGTTGATCCACACCTTTCCGCCACGCTTGATGTGCCGGGTCATGGCGATACGGGCAGCTTCGATCTGCCGGTTCGTCACGTACGCGCGTTCCAGCGCCTGGATCCCGTAGTCGCCGAACGACACCGTGGTGCCGCCCTTGGCGACGCCGGTGCGCTTGGGGTGGTGCTGCTTGCGGTGCTTGGTCCGCCGGGGGATGAGCATGGCTCAGGCCTCCGTCTCGGTTCCGGTTGCGGGCTCAGCCGCAGCGGATGTGGGTGCGGGTGCATCGGTCGCGGCAGCGGCCGGGGCACCGGAGGACTCACCACGGGACTCGCTGCGGCCCTCGCCACGGCGGTCACCGCCACGCTCGCGGCCACGGCCACCGCGGCCACGCGGAGCCCGGGGTGCGGCAGAAGCCTGCTCGCGGGCGAAGTCCCGCTCGGTCTGGTCGCCCTTGTAGATCCACACCTTCACGCCGATCCGACCGAACGTGGTGCGGGCCTCGAAGAACCCGTAGTCGATGTAGGCGCGCAGCGTGTGCAGCGGCACCTGACCCTCGCGGTAGAACTCGGTGCGGCTCATCTCGGCGCCACCGAGGCGGCCGGAGACCTGCACCCGGATGCCCTTGGCGCCGGCGCGCTGGGCGGACTGGATCCCCTTGCGCATCGCGCGCCGGAAGGAGACGCGGGAGGCGAGCTGCTCGGCGATGCCCTGGGCGACCAGCTGCGCATCGATCTCGGGGTTCTTCACCTCGAGGATGTTCAGCTGCACCTGCTTACCGGTGAGCTTCTCCAGCTCGCCGCGCAGACGGTCGGCCTCGGCGCCGCGGCGGCCGATCACGATACCTGGACGCGCCGTGTGCAGGTCGACGCGCACCCGGTCCCGGGTGCGCTCGATCTCGACCTTGGCGATCCCGGCACGCTCCAGGCCGGTGGCCATCAGCTTGCGGATCTTCACGTCCTCGCGGACGTAGTCGCGGTAGCGCTGGCCCTCCTTGGTGGAGTCAGCGAACCAGCGGGACCGGTGGTCGGTGGTGATGCCGAGCCGGAACCCTGTGGGGTTGACCTTCTGGCCCATCAGCGAGCCCCTCCCTTGGTCTGGCGCTCGGCCACGATCACGGTGATGTGGCTGGTGCGCTTGAGGATCCGGTTCGCACGGCCCTGCGCCCGGGGGCGGAACCGCTTCAGGGTCGGACCCTCGTCTACGAATGCTTCGGTGATCACGAGATCGCCGGGATTGAACGGCTGCGAGGCCTGCTCCGCCTTCACACGGGCGTTGGCCAGCGCGCTCTCCACGAGCTTGCGGACGGGCTCCGCCGCCGCTTGCGGGGCGAACCGGAGCTCGGTCACGGCCTCCTCGGCCCGCTTGCCGCGGATGGTGTCCACGACGCGCCGGGCCTTGAGGGGCGTGACGCGAGTGAACCGCGCCTGCGCCTTGGCTTCCATCGATGTCCTGCCTTCTTGATCAGTCGGGTGGTGTGTTCGCTCGGTCAGCGACGACGTGCCTTGCGGTCGTCCTTCTCGTGCCCACGGAACGTGCGGGTCGGGGCGAACTCCCCGAGCTTGTGGCCGACCATCGACTCGGTGACGAACACCGGGACGTGCTTGCGACCGTCGTGCACCGCGAAGGTGTGGCCCAGGAAGTCGGGGGTGATGACCGACCGACGGGACCAGGTCTTGATGACGTTCTTGCTGCCCTTCTCGTTCGCCACGTCCACCTTCTTCTGCAGGTGGTCGTCGACGAAGGGGCCCTTCTTCAAACTGCGAGGCATCTCGTGGTCCTCTCCCTATCAGCGCTTCTTGCCGGTGCGCCGACGACGCACGATGAGCTTGTCGCTCGGCTTGTTCGGACGGCGGGTACGACCCTCTGGCTGACCCCAGGGGCTCACCGGGTGGCGACCACCAGAGGTCTTGCCCTCACCACCACCGTGGGGGTGGTCGACCGGGTTCATCACCACACCGCGCACGTGCGGGCGCTTGCCCTTCCAGCGCATGCGGCCGGCCTTGCCCCAGCTGATGTTGGACTGCTCAGCGTTGCCGACCTCTCCGATGCTGGCGCGGCACCGGGCGTCCACGTTGCGGATCTCGCCCGAGGGCATCCGCAGCTGGGCGTAGGGGCCATCCTTGGCGACCAGCTGCACCGAGGCTCCGGCGGAGCGCGCGATCTTGGCACCGCCGCCGGGCTTGAGCTCCACAGCGTGGATCACCGTACCGACCGGGATGTTGCGCAGCGGAAGGTTGTTGCCGGGCTTGATGTCCGCTCCGGCGCCGTTCTCCACCCGGTCGCCCTGCTTCAGCCGCACCGGGGCGAGGATGTAGCGCTTCTCCCCGTCGGCGTAGTGCAGCAGCGCGATCCGTGCGGTGCGGTTCGGGTCGTACTCGATGTGCGCGACCTTGGCCGGCACGCCGTCCTTGTCGTTGCGACGGAAGTCGATCACCCGGTAGGCGCGCTTGTGCCCGCCGCCGATGTGCCGCGCGGTGATCCGGCCGGCGCTGTTGCGCCCACCGCTCTTGCTGAGCGGACGGACCAGCGACTTCTCCGGCGTCGTACGGGTGACCTCGACGAAGTCGGCGACAGAGGAGCCACGGCGGCCCGGCGTCGTCGGCTTGTACTTACGGATTCCCATGAGATTCGATCCTCACTCTTCTCCGGCGGCTCAGGCGCCGAAGATGTCGATGGTGCCCTCGCGCAGGGTGACGATGGCGCGCTTGGTGTCCTTGCGCTTGCCCAGCCCGAAACGGGTCCGACGCGTCTTTCCCTTGCGGTTGATCGTGTTCACCGAGGCCACCTTCACGCTGAAGATCTGCTCGATGGCGATCTTGATCTCGGTCTTGTTCGAACGCGGGTCCACCAGGAAGGTGTACTTACCCTCGTCGAGCAGGTTGTAGCTCTTCTCCGAGACCACCGGTGCGATCACGACGTCGCGGGGGTCCTTGGTCAGTGCAGTCACTTCTGCTCCTCCTCGGCGGTCGCCGCGCCGGTGGCTGCCGAGACCAGCGTCTCCAGGGCAGCGGACGTGAACACCACGTCGTCGCTGACCAGCACGTCGTAGGTGTTCAGCTGGTCGGGGTGGATCAGGTGCACCGTGGGCACGTTACGCAGGCTGGTCCAGGCGAGCTCTTCGTCCCGGGTGAGGACCACCAGCACGTGCCGGGAGTCGGTGACATTGCCGAGCGCCTGCACGGCCGCCCGGGTGGACGGCTTCTCGCCGGAGACGAGCTCGGAGAGCACGTGCACCCGTCCGCCGCGGGCCCGGTCGGAGAGGGCTCCGCGCAGTGCGGCGGCCTTCATCTTCTTCGGGGTGCGCTGGCTGTAGTCGCGCGGCACCGGGCCGTGCACGATGCCACCGCCGGCAAACTGGGGGCTGCGGATCGAACCCTGGCGGGCGCGACCGGTGCCCTTCTGCCGGTACGGCTTGCGACCGCCACCGGCCACCTCACCGCGGGTCTTCGTCTTGTGCGTGCCCTGGCGCGCCGCAGCGAGCTGGGCGACGACCACCTGGTGGATCAGCGGCACGTTCGCGGTCACGTCGAAGATCGACGCGGGCAGAGTGGCGGTGCCGGACTTGGCACCCTCGGCGTCGAGCACGTCGACGGTGACGTCGTTCTGTGCGACAGCAGTCATCTGTCTCACGCCCCCTTCGCAGCGGTACGGACCACGACGAGGCCACCCTTGGGCCCGGGGACGGCACCGGAGACGAGCACGAGGCCCTTCTCCGCGTCCACCGCGTGGATCGTGAGGTTCTTGGTGGTCTGGCGCGCGTTGCCCATCCGCCCGGCCATCCGCTGGCCGCGGAAGACGCGACCCGGGGTGGCAGCGCCACCGATGGAGCCCGGCTTGCGGTGGTTGCGGTGCGCACCGTGGGAGGCGGAGACACCGGCGAAGCCGTGCCGCTTCATCACACCGGCGGTGCCCTTGCCCTTGGTGGTGCCGACGACATCGACGATGGTGCCGGCCTCGAAGGCGTCAGCGGTGATCTCCTGGCCGAGGTTGTACTCGGCAGCGTCGGCGGTGCGGAACTCGGCCACCCGCCGGCGCGGGGTCACGCCCGCCTTCTCGAAGTGGCCGCGCAGCGGCTGGGTCACGCGTCGAGGGTCCGTCTGGCCGAAGCCGAGCTGGACGGCGGAGTAGCCGTCGGTCTCGACCGTGCGGATCTGGGTCACGACGTTGGTGCCCACCTGCACGACCGTGACCGGCACCAGGCGCCCGGCGTCGTCCCATACCTGGGTCATACCGAGCTTGGTGCCGAGGACCGCCTTGACGACGCGCTCGGACTGGGAGGGAAGTGAAGTCATGACTGATGTCCTCAGAGCTTGATCTCGATGTTCACGTCAGCCGGGAGGTCGAGCCGCATCAGCGAGTCGACGGCCTTCGGCGTCGGGTCCACGATGTCGATCAGCCGCTTGTGCGTCCGCATCTCGAAATGATCGCGGCTGTCCTTGTACTTGTGCGGAGAACGGATGACGCAGAACACGTTCTTCTCAGTTGGCAGCGGCACCGGGCCCACGACCGTCGCACCAGCTCGGCTCACCGTGTCGACGATCTTGCGCGCCGAGCTATCGATGACCTCGTGGTCGTAGGACTTGAGCCGGATGCGGATCTTCTGTCCCGCCATGGCGTCGTCTGACTCTCTCTCTTCGAACCGCTACTGACCGACCCCCGCGCTCGGGCGTGTCGCAACTTCCTGACACACCCCACCGCTGCGCACCATGAATCGGTGCTGGTCGGAGGATGACTTTCGTGTGTTCACCGCCTGGCCGTTCCGGTCAGTCGGTCTCGAACCACTGGGATGGTTACCATCCCGGGACGCCTGCGGAGGTCCGCACCGAGTGGCTCGGCTGACGCACACACTGACGCACCTCACGGGCGAGGCAACCTGAACAGTCTGCCACACGTGGCCCCGATTCCCCAAGTCCGGCCCAGGTGGGCTGGACCACAATGCCCGGGAAGCGACCTGCGGCAGGGCAGCTCCGCCGTCGCCGGCCCGCTCTCGAGCGCGATCGGAGGTGCCCTGCCCGCCTGCCTACCTGCCTACCTGCCTACCTGGCCGCTGGCCCGCGGAGGTTCTCGTGTCGCATGGAGGTCGGAAAGTAGCACCTCCGTCTGCAAGGAGTGCCTCGGTCACCCCAAGGCGCCTCGCTACAGCGCGCCTGCGTGCCCCACGTGCGCATCGGCGGGGGCGGCCCCGGGTAGAGGCTGCACGCCGGGTGCCACCGCACAGAAGGCGCACGCCCGGCACCGCAGCCCGCGCAAGCGGAAGGCCCGCCGAGCGGACTCGACGGGCCTTCCGTAATGCCAGGGAATCCCTAGCCTCAGATCACTTGATGATCTTCGTCACGCGACCGGAGCCCACGGTACGGCCACCCTCACGGATGGCGAAGCCGAGGCCCTCCTCCATAGCGATCGGCTGGATGAGCTCGACCG
Organism: Candidatus Ruania gallistercoris; assembly: GCA_019116305.1. GTDB lineage: Bacteria > Actinomycetota > Actinomycetes > Actinomycetales > Beutenbergiaceae > Ruania > Ruania gallistercoris. Next base: position 22,099 of record DXBY01000266.1, read on the forward strand.
TC
>DXBY01000267.1 GCA_019116305.1 Candidatus Ruania gallistercoris
GCCTCGGTGTTCCTGATGCTCGGGGTGGCGATCGCGACCATGCTGGCGCTCAGCTCGATGACGCTGCTGACGATGTGGAACGAACAGGTCGCCCACCAGGAGTGCATGGACCGGGCACTGACGGTGCAGGCCGAGCAGGCGTGCACCGACGCCTACGACCAGGCGCTGCAGGAGCGGCTCAACCCGGCCGCGGGCTAGCGTCCGACGAGGCGCTCACCAGCGTCACGATTCCTGCTGTGTTCGCTCCGTTCGGGAATGAGCAGCAGGACGAGGACGGTCACAGCCGTTGCGACGTAGAACGCCCCGACTTCAGCATCCGCCGATCCGATGAAACCAGCCGGACCAGCTATCGCCGCGCCGGTCACAGCGGACCACAGCCGGTCCCGACGTCGATGGGCGGTCAGCCCTCACTCTTCTCCGCCCGGGTCCCGGTGACCTGCTCCCACCACACACCGAATGCGGCGCGCAGCCTGCGCACCCCGGAGGCGGTGATCGGGTGCCCGAGCACGATCACCACACCGGCACCGAGCCCGCCCTGCCAGGCCATCGCGACCCCGGTGGCCTGCCAGTCGGCGCCGAGGGTGGCCATCCGGCCTGGGACCACTCCCCCGGCGGCCGCCGCGCTCAACCCGGCCAGCACCAGGGCAGCAAGCAGTGCGCCCCCGCCGGCAGCGCCGAGCATGCTCAGCACCCCGCGCCGGCGCAGCCGCCGCAGCATCCACACCCCGGCCACCAGGCCGGCGAGCACCCCGGTCAGACCGAGCACCGGCAGCTGACCGAGCAGTCCCTCCGGGTCCGGCAGAGCAGCCAGAACCGGGACCAGCGGCACCGGTCCCGCTTCGATACCGCTCGGGGAGAACACCGTGTCCGCACCGACCGCGAACCCCGGGCCGAGCAGGTACGCCGCCACCCAGAGCACCACGTTCGGCAGCACCAGAAGCTGCGCGAGCACCAGCACCACTCCGCTGACCGCGTCCGGGCCGAGTTGGTCGTGCACCTCGCGGATCTCCCCCAGGCCGGTCACCACCATCCAGACGGTCGCCACAGCGGCCAGTGCGAGGTGCGCCAGCGCGATCCGCCAGCCCAGCCCGACGGCGTCGCTCACCCAGGCGGGGAGCCGCGCCTTTCCGCGGGTCCACCAGCCTGGCGCCGGGACCCCCCGCAGCCCGAGGGCCAACCCGGCCAGGGTGACCACGGCTGCCCCGAGCAGCGCGCGGCCCGCTCCCGGCATAGCGGCAAAGGCGACGAACGCCGTCGTGAGCACGAGGTAGCCGGCGGCGGCGAAGGCGCCGGTGGCCCACGAGCCCAGGCGGGCCCGGCGCACTGAGGCGGCCAACAGCCCCGCAGAGACCAGGGTGACACCCAGCGGGATCACGGCGATCGTCAGCTCCGCCAGGGTGAAGCTCGCGCCGTGACCGAGCAGCCAGGCGGCGGTGCCGACCCGGGCAGCCTCGAGCCAGCCGGCGGATCCCAGCTCAGGGGCGGAGGCGGTGGCCACGTAGGTGGCGATCGCCGGGACCGCGACCAGCAGCCAGCTCAGCACGGCAGCCTCACCACCGGCGAGCAAGGCGCGCAGCCAGTGTTCCGGTAGCCGCACGCGCGGCGGCCCGCCGGCGGGTTCGACCACCCGGCGCGCTGACGTCGAGGTACTCACTCCCTCATGGTGCGCCAACGCCGCCCCAGCACTGGTGTGCCGGGGCGGCGTGTCGAGCGGCGGGAGCTGCTGCCGCCGGGGCGTCGACGGACTTAGCCCGCTGCGGCGATACCCGCGAGCACTCCTGGGCGCAGGAGGTATCGCTTGATTCGATTCAGCGCCCGGAGAGGAGCTCCTTGGCCAGTTCGGCGGCGTGCGAGGGGGTCTTGCCGACCTTCACCCCGACGGCCTCGAGGGCTTCCTGCTTCGCCTGTGCGGTGCCGGAGGACCCGGACACGATCGCCCCGGCGTGGCCCATGGTCTTGCCCTCGGGTGCGGTGAACCCGGCCACGTAGCCGACCACCGGCTTGGTCACGTGGGCCTTGATGTACTCGGCGGCCCGCTCCTCGGCGTCGCCACCGATCTCTCCGATCATCACGATCACCTCGGTCTCCGGGTCGTTCTCGAAGGCCGCGAGCGCGTCGATGTGGGTGGTGCCGATCACCGGGTCGCCGCCGATGCCGATGGCCGTGGAGAAGCCGAACTCCTTGAGCTCGTACATCATCTGGTAGGTGAGCGTGCCGGACTTGGAGACCAGGCCGATCGGGCCCTTGCCGGTGATGGTGTGCGGGGTGATGCCGGCCAGCGACTCCCCGGGGGTGATGATGCCCGGGCAGTTCGGCCCGATCATCCGGGTCTTCTTGCCCTCCAGGTAGGCGAACACCTCGGCGCTGTCCTGCACCGGCACACCCTCGGTGATCACCACGAGCAGCTCGATACCGGCGTCGATGGCCTCGATGCAGGCATCCTTGGTGAATGCCGGTGGCACGAACGCCACAGAGACGTTCGCCCCGGTCTCGGCCATCGCCTCGGCCACGGTGCCGAACACCGGGAGGGTGACGTCGTTGCCGTCAGCATCCTTGTGCTGCACAGTGGTGCCGGCCTTGCGGGCGTTCACGCCGCCGACGATGTTCGAGCCGGCGTCCAGCATCAGGGCGGTGTGCTTGGCACCCATTCCGCCGGTGATGCCCTGGACGATGATCTTGGAGTCGGAGTTCAGGTAGATCGACATAACTCTGTGTTCTCTCTCAGCGTCTCGGGCGATTCAGGCGTTGGCCAGCTCGGCGGCCTTGTCGGCCCCGCCGTCCATGGTCTCGGCCAGCGTGACCAACGGGTGGGCGCGGTCGTTGAGGATCTTGCGGCCCAGGTCCACGTTGTTTCCGTCCAGGCGCACCACCAGCGGTTTGGTGGCGGCATCGCCGAGCAGGTCCAGTGCGCCGACGATGCCGTTGGCGACCTCGTCGCAGGCGGTGATCCCGCCGAAGACGTTCACGAACACGCTCTTCACCTGCTCATCGCCCAGGATCACGTCCAGGCCGGCGGCCATGATCTGGGCATTCGCCCCGCCACCGATGTCCAGGAAGTTCGCGGGCTTGACGTTGCCATGCGCCTCACCGGCGTAGGCGACCACGTCCAGGGTGGACATCACCAGGCCGGCACCGTTACCGATGATGCCGACCTGTCCGTCCAGCTTGACGTAGTTCAGGTCGTTCTCCGCGGCCTTGGCCTCCAGCGGATCGGCGGCCTCGGCGTCCTCCAGCTCCGCGTGCTCCGGGTGGCGGAAGTCGGCGTTGGCGTCCAGGGACACCTTGCCGTCCAGGGCCACAATGTCCCCGGCGCCGGTCTTCACCAGCGGGTTGACCTCCACCAGGGTGGCGTCCTCCTCGGTGAACACGGTCCACAGCTGCTGGATCACCTCAGCGACCTTCTCCGCGGTACCGGCCTCGAACCGCGCCTCGCGCACGATCTCGGCGGCCTTCGCCGCATCGATGCCGACCAGCGGGTCGATGGCCACCTTCGCCAGAGCCTCCGGACGCTCGACCGCGAGCTGCTCGATCTCCATCCCGCCCTCGACGCTGGCCATGGCGAGGTAGCGGCGCTCCGCGCGATCCAGCAGTACGGAGAAGTAGTACTCCTCGGCGATGTCCGCACCCGCGGCGATCATCACCCGGTGCACGGTGTGCCCCTTGATGTCCATCCCGAGGATCTCACCGGCGCGCTCGGCGGCCTCATCGGCAGACTTGGCTACCTTCACCCCGCCGGCCTTGCCGCGCCCGCCGACCTTCACCTGAGCCTTGACCACGACGACGCTGCTGCCGGCGCCGAGCAGCTGCTCGGCCGCGGCGCGGGCCTCGTCGGGTGTGGTGGCGACGATGCCTGCCAGCACCGGTACCCCATGCTTCTCGAACAGATCTCGTGCCTGGTACTCGAACAGGTCCACCTGCGCCTCGCCCTTCGTCTCACGCGCTGTCCTCGATGCCTCGACATCGAGACTTCCGCCACGAGAGTACCGCGCCCGGGGAAGGCGGTGCGTCCGAGGGGAGGTGACATGGCCCACGGCGCTCTCGACGGCGGAACTGACGCGGCGGACGACCTCTCGCCCGGCGTAGCGGCGGCGACTGCGTGGCCGGTGGTGTGCTCAGCGTCGGTTTCAGCGCCATCACCGACGTCAACCACACCACCGGCAGGAAGCCGACGTGTCCGTGGCCGCCAGGTCAGCTGGTGAGGTCGGAGAGGGCAGTCTCCACCACGTCCGCGTAGAGGTGCATCCCCTCCATGTCCGGGTGGATGTTGTCCGGCTGGAGCTGGTCCGGGTGCTCGGTGGCGGCGCCGTTCCAGTCCGCCACCACCACGTTCGGGTAGTCGGCCGCGATCGCGTCCAGGTTCTCGTTCGACTCCGGAACCCAGGAGCTGGAGCCGTAGATGTTCACCAGCACCACCTGGCGTTCAGCGCCGATCTCGTCGAGGGTGTCCCGGACGATCTCCGGATCGCGCACTCCGGCGTTGGTGCCGGCGGCGATGATCACCACGTCCCGGATCGAGCCGTCCTCGATGGCGCTCTCCACCGCCTGCTGCACGTCCGGCCACTGCCGGTTGGAGACGGCGTCGATGCTCATCTCCGGGAATGCCTCGGTCAGTCCCGGTGCGGCCACGTACATCATCGAGTCACCGAAGCCGGAGATGTCCGCGCCGGCGCCCTCACCACCCTCGGAGTCGGCAGCGCCGCCGGTTTCCTCGCCCCCGTTGGTCTCCTCACCCTCGCCGGAGGGTTCGTCGCTCGGCTCGTCGGAGGGTTCATCGCTCGCCTCGTCGGTGCTCTCTTCGTCCCCGGCGGCACCGGTGCCCGGGTCGCCGGCCGTGCCGCCACTGACCAGCCCGGCGGCCTCGTCCATCGCGATCTCCACCTGGGACCGGTCC
>DXBY01000268.1 GCA_019116305.1 Candidatus Ruania gallistercoris
ATCATCGCGATCAGCCCGAACACGGCCAGCTCGGAGAACGCCACCGCCCAGGGGTAGAGGAACACCACCTCGATGTCGAAGATGATGAACGTCATCGCCACCAGGTAGTACTTCACCGGGAACTTGCCGGAGCCACTGGCATGCGGTGAAGGCTGGATACCGCACTCGTAGGCATCCACCTTGACCTTGTTGTAGCGCTGCGGACCGATCACCGTGCTGGCCGCCAGTCCGCCGAAGCCCAGCAGCAGGGCGAGCCCACCCATGATCAGCAGGGGCACATAGGGGTTGGTCATCGGTCGTTCCTCCGAACACGGCGAGTGCTGTCGGTGCGGGTGCGCGGCGCCGCTGCGCCGCTGCGCTGGTGGCTGCTGGTCATGCGGCGGGCGCAATCCGGGTCAGGGTGGTGATCACCCGGTCGGTCAGGTCGCCGCCGCGGGTGTCGTAGGAGTCCGACAGCAGCTTGAGCACGAACTTCATCAGCAACGGGCGCGGCAGTCCGTACTTGGTGCACAGCCGCATCACCTCGGGCTTCTCGATCAGTTTCACGAACTGCCGGCCAAGGGTGAAGTAGCCACCGAGGTCGGCGCGCATCCGCTCCGCGTAGGTCGCCAGGGTCCGCTCCCGGGCCACGTCGGAGGTGCGGGCGAAGGCCTGGGCGATCACGTCCGCCGCGATCCGGCCGGCCTGCAGACCGTACGCGATGCCCTCACCGTTGAACGGGGAGACCATCCCGCCGGAGTCACCCACGAGCAGCAGCCCGCGGGTGTACATCGGGCCCCGGTTGAACGCCATCGGCAGCGCCGCACCACGGACCGGCCCCTCCTGGTTCTCCGGGGTGAATTCCCACTCGGCGGGCGCGTTGCGCATCCATGCGGCGAACAGGCGCTTGTAGTCCAGCTGGGTGGCCTTGGCGGTGGAGCTGACCGATCCCAGACCCACGTTCGCGCGGCCGTTCCCGAGGGCGAAGATCCAGCCGTAACCGGGCAGCAGCTCGGATTTTCCCGGCTCACCGGACCAGAGCTCGAGTTGGGACTCCATCCACTCGTCGTCATGGCGGGGGGTGCGGAAGTAGGTCCGCACCGCCACCCCCATCGGCCGGTCGTCCCGCTTGGCCAGCCCGAGCGAGGTGGCCATCCGTGCGGAGACACCACCGGCGTCGATCACCACCGGTGCGTGGAAGGTCATCGGCTCGGCATCGATCCGGCGCCCGGTGGCACTGACTGCCCGGGCGTGCACGCCGATCACCCGGCCGGTGCGCTCGTGCAGCACCGGGCCGGTCACCGAGACGCCTTCGCGCAGCTTCGCCCCGGAGCTGCGGGCGTGGTGGGCGAGCAGTTCGTCCAGCTCGCCGCGGGCGCGGGCCAGGCCGTAGTCCGGGTAGCGCTCGATCTGTGGCCAGGGCAGGTGCAGGGTGTGCCCGCCGCCGACCACGCGCAGGCCGCGGTTGCGGATCCAGCCGTCCTCGGCCCGGGTGGGCACCCCCATCCGGACCAGCTCGGCCACGGCGCGTGGGGTGAGGCCGTCACCGCAGATCTTGTCCCGGGGGAAGGTGGCCTTCTCCAGCAGCAGCACGTCCAGCCCGGCGGTGGCCAGGTAGTGCGCTGCGGCGGAGCCGGAGGGTCCTGCGCCGACGACGATGACATCTGCGTCATCGTGGCTGCTGCGCACGCTTCCCACCCGTTCCACTGCTCGTCCTCAGTCTCTTCCCGACCGCCCACACCAAGGGGCGGCAGTGCTCGCGCCGAAGCGTCGAACCTGCCGTCGCGGGTCGGTCCTCGGTGCCTAGGCTACCCGTAGATCGCTGGCGGTGAGACCACGGACGTACCGGGTATCCCGCACAATTCCGGGACTTTTTTGCGACTCCAGCATGCCCTAATTCCCCTCCGGGTCGTCCGGTCACAGGTGCGCTGGAGCGCACCCCACCGGATGACGCAGGGGTGGGCGGGGCGGACGTGGGCTGGGTCACGTCAGTTGGCGGGTGCAGGGGGTGTCGGCGTCCTATCCTTACCGGTGATGACTGACGCTGCCGCCGCACCGATCCCGCCGACCTTGCTCGCGCGGACGGTGGCCGTCCCCGCATCCGCCCTCGGTGAGCTGCTCGACCTGCTCCCGGAACCCGACCCGCACGCGGCGATGGCGTGGGTGCGCCGCGGCGAAGGCATCGTCGGCTGGGGCGAGGCCGCGCGGATCGACACCTCCGGGCCGGACCGATTCGCCGAGGCAGACGCCCGCTGGCGCGACCTCGCCGGCCGGATGGTGGTCCGCGACGAGGTGCAGGCACCAGGAACCGGACCGGTGGCGTTCGGCTCGTTCGCCTTCGCCGCCGACTCCCCCGCCGGCGGCTCGCTGGTGGTTCCGCAGGTGGTGGTCGGCCGCCGCGGGGAGCACAGCTGGGTGACCACGATCTCCTCGGCGTCCGAGCTCGCACCGGCCCCTGCGCCGCACACGTTGCGCACCGGCCGGCGCCCGATACTGCCACCGACCGCCGTGGAGTACGTGGCCGGTGCCCGGGACGGGGACGACTGGCGTGCGGCGGTGGCAGGTGTGGTGGACCTGATCCGCACCGGTGCGGTGTCCAAGGTGGTGCTGGCCCGTGACATCCACGCCCGGACCACGGCACCGGTGGACGTGCGCCGCCTGCTGAACAACCTCGCCGGCGACTATCCCTCCTGCTGGACCTTCGCCGTCGACGCCTTGGTGGGGGCGACCCCGGAGCTGCTGGTGCGCCGCGAGCGCGGGCTGATCTCCTCCCGGGTACTGGCCGGCACCATCCAGCGCACCGGCGACGACGTGGCCGACCTCGCCCGTGCCGCCTCGCTGGCCCGGTCCTCGAAGGACCTGGAGGAGCACGAGTTCGCCGTGGACTCCCTGACCGACTCCCTCTCCCCCTACGCGGCGAGCACGAACGCCCCCGATGCGCCGTTCGTGCTGCACCTGCCGAACGTGATGCACCTGGCCACCGACGTCACTGCGGTGCTGGCCACTGAGCATGCGGACATGTCCTCGCTGCAGGTGGCCGCCGAGCTGCACCCCACCGCGGCGGTGTGCGGCACTCCGACCACTGTGGCCGCCGAGGTGATCGCCGACCGCGAGGGGATGGACCGGGGCCGCTACGCCGGTCCGGTGGGCTGGCTGGGAGCCGATGGGGACGGCGAGTGGGGCATCGCGTTGCGCTCGGCGCAGGTGGACGAGGCGAACACCGGGCTGCGGCTGTTCGCCGGCTGCGGGATCGTGGCCGCCTCCGACCCGGCGGAGGAGCTCGCCGAGTCGGAGGCCAAGCTCGCCCCGATGCACGCCGCCCTGGACCAGTAGCGGCGCACCGGGCCCGGGCACGTGCGGGGTCAGGAGACGCTGTCCTCGCGGGTGGCCAGAGTTGCGGTGATCTCCTGCTCGGCCCCGTCCCGGACGACGGTCAGGGTGACCTCGTCCCCGGAGGCGTAGGTACGCACATACCCGGTGAGGGACTCGGCGCCGCCCACCGTGTCGTCGTCGATCTTGACGATCACGTCACCGGCCCGCAGCCCGGCCTCGGCGGCCGGAGTGCCGTCCATCACCTCGTGCACCTCGGCACCGGCGCGGGTGGCGCCGTCGGCCTCGGCCATCCCGTTGGTGAGCGTGACGCCGAGGTAGGCATGCTCGGCGGACCCGTCCTGGATGAGCTGGTCGGCGATGGTAGTGGCCAGGTCCACCGGGATGGCGAAGCCCAGCCCGATGCTGCCCGAGTTCTGACCGGTGGAAGCGATCGAGGAGGTGATGCCGATCACCTGCCCGGAGCTGTTGAACAGCGGCCCGCCGGAGTTACCCGGGTTGATCGCGGCGTCGAGCTGGATCGCGTTCGTGACCACCTGCTCCCGGCTGAACTGGTCGCCGGCCGCCACCGGGCGGTCCAGGGCGGAGATGATCCCGGTGGTCACCGTGGAGCTGAGTCCGAGCGGGTTGCCCACCGCCATCACCGACTGCCCCACCTGCACGTCCTCCGAGGTCCCGAGGGTGGCAGCCTGCAGGTCGTCCGGCGGATCGGCCAGCTGCAGCACCGCCAGGTCGGTCGCCGGGTCGGTACCGACCACCTCCGCCTGGAACATCCGGCCGTCGTTCAGGGCGACGGCGATCTGTTGGGCACCGTCGATGACGTGGTTGTTGGTGAGCACGTACGCGTTCTCGGCGTCGATGATCACCCCAGAGCCGGCGCCCTCACCCTGCTGGGTGGCCACGTCGATCGCGACCACACTGGGTCGGACCTCGCTAGCCACTGACTGCCAGTCCGGGCTGCCGTCGGCGTTGCTGGCCACGTTCGTGTTCGAGGACGGCACCTGGACGAGCGCCTCGCTCGAGTTCGGCTGGTCCTGCATCACCAGGGCGGTGCCACCGCTGGCGAGGACTGCCGCGAGTACCGCGGCAGCGCCCACTAGCAGCCAGTGCTTCCCGCCCTTGGACTGCTTCCCACCGGAGGAGGGGTGCTGCCCGGGGCCGGACGGGGGCGGGGTGTGCCCGGGCCCGTTCGGGCCGGCCGGCCCAGCGCCACCAGGGCCGGCGAACCCGAAGCCGCTCGGGCCGTAGCTCCCAGCGGCACCGGCATGGCCTGACGTGCCCTGGCCGGGCGTGCTGTAGGCGGGGGCGGCCTGGCCGGGCGTGCTGTAGGCGGGGGCGGCCTGGCCGGGAGAGCTGGAGGCGGGTGCGCTGTGGCCAGCGCCGGAGTAGCCGACGCCGCTGCTGCCGTAGCCCACCGGCTCCTGGCCGGGCGCCGGCGCACCGCCGGTGGCGCCATCAGCACGTCCGGTGCCACCCTCAGTCGGCCGGTCGGCGTTCGACGCGCCACCGGCGGCAGGGGTGGTGGCGAAGGAACCGGGAGACGTCCACGAGTAGGTGGGCGCAGTCTCGGGGTGTCGCTGTGAGTCGTTGCTGGTCATCGGATCCTCCAAGTCGTGATGGATCCATGCAACAGCACCGACCTGCCCGAAGGCTTGGCCTCGGCTGAGAGGTTGCTGAGAACGCTCAGTCGGCGAGCGCAGCACGCGCCGCCGCTGCGACCTGCTCGGTCAGCTGCACCGCCCGGGCCCGCTCGGTCTGCGGGTCCAGCTGCACCTGCAGCACGCTGCGCCCCCGCACCGGTGCGGCGAGCTCCCGGGCCAGATCGACCAGACCGTCGGTGCCCCGGATGAGCCGGTGCCGGGCGCCGAGGCCCGCGGACAGGGCCGCGATGTCCAGGTGCTGCGGGGTGGCGAAGTAGCGCTCGAACACGCCCTGGTGCTCGGTCCGCCCGTGCTCCAGGGTGGCGAAGATCGTGCCGCCGCTGTCGTCGAGCACGATCACCTGCAGATCCACCTCCGGCTCCAGGCGGCCGCGGGCGAGCCCACCCAGATCGTGCAGGAAGGTCAGGTCCCCGAGCAGCACCCGCACCTGCCGACCGGCCAGCGCCAGCCCGGTAGCCGTGGAGATGGTGCCGTCGATTCCGGCCAGACCACGATTGGCCACCACCAGCTCGGGGGCCAGGTCCTCACCCACGGCTCCGGTCAGGTCCGCGTGCCGCACCGCCATCGAGGAGCCGAGCACCACGGTGGACTCCGCCGTGCCGAGGAGCAGGTTCGCTACCGCCGTCCCGTCCAACCCGCGGGCAGAGTTGAGCACCTGCTCCGCCGCCGACCCCGCCTTCGCCCACCGCAACCACCAGAGCTGCTCCTCGGCCGAGGGCGATCCAGGGACCTCGACCTGGTCACCGACCACCGCCGCTGTGCCGGCCACATCGGCCCAGTCCGCAGCACCACTGACCACCACGATCTGTACATCGGTGCGAGCGAGCAGCCGGCTCACGCTGCGGCTGAGCGTCGGCCGGCCGAGCACCACCACCCGCTCGATCGGCGCAGCGAGCTCGTCGAGCCCGAGCAGCACCGAGCCCGCGGGCAGTGCGAACGTGCTGGAGCGTACCCCCGAGCTGGGCTCGGCCAGCACCGGCCAGCCCCAGCGTTCGGTGGCGGCGGAGAGCCCGGAGGGAGCGCCGTCGCCGGCCACCACCACCGTGCGCGGCCCCCGCGCCAGCTCCACCACCGCGGCCGGCCGGGAGGGCTGGACCGCTACGGCAGGTGCCGGGCGCTGCCCCGGCGACCATTCGTCGTCGGGAACGAGCGGATCGGCGAAAGCGATATTCAGCTGCACCGGCCCAGGGTTGCGGGTGCGCAGCCCGCTCGCTGCCGTCACGGCACGGACGACGGCGGAGCGCACCAGGGCGTCCGGCTCACCGTGACCGGCGGGCAGCTCCCAGAAACCGCGTACGGCGGAGCCGAAGATCTTCACCTGGTCGGTCGTCTGGTTGGCGCCCACGCCGCGCAGCTCGTGCGGGCGGTCCGCACTCACGACGACGAGGGGCAGGTGGGCATGCGCGGCTTCCAGGACCGCGGGGTGCAGGTTGGCCACAGCGGTGCCGGAGGTGGTCACCACGGCGGCGGGGCGCTCGCGGGAGAGGCCGAGGGCCACGAAGCCGGCGCTGCGTTCGTCCACCCGGACATGCACGCGCAGCCACTCCGCACCGGCGGCAGCGGCCAGGGCGTAGGCGAGCGGTGCGCTGCGTGAGCCGGGGGCGAGCACCACGTCTCGCACCCCGGCGGCCACCAGTGCGGTGACCAGCGCGCGGGCGCGGCGGGTGGAGGGGTTCTCCTCGCTGGCGGATCGATGCTCGGGGGGTTCGCTCACGCGCTGCTGGCTCTCCGACGGCTGACTCTCCGGCTGCTCGCTCACGGCTGCGATCCTGCCACGGCGTGCAGTCGCTCGGCCCAGCGGGCGGTGAGGGCGTCGTCGGCGGCGGTGGCGGTCAGCCGCTCCGGGGTGGGCTCGATCCGGCGCACGTCGATCGCGCCGTCGACCGGGAGCAACGGGTGATCGGTGACGTCCTCGGCCAGCAGCTGTACCGTGGCCAGCCCGCACGCGTGCTCCAGCGTGGGCAGTGCGGCCGCGAGCGCGAGACCGGCGGCGATGCCCACGGAGGTCTCCAGCGCGGAGGAGACCACGACGGGCAGGCCGATGTCTTCGGCGATCCGCAGCGCGGCCCGCACTCCACCGAGCGGTTGCACCTTGACCACCACCACATCGGCGGCCTCGGCGCGGGCCACCTCGTAGGGGTCGGCGGCGCGGCGGATGGACTCGTCTGCAGCGATCGGTACCTGTGTCCTCCGGCGGAGGGCGGCCAGGTCGGCCACCTGGGCACAGGGCTGCTCGGCATACTCCAGCCCGCCGGCAGCGCGGTCCAGGATCGGCAGCCGGCGGCGGGCCTCGTCGTAGTCCCAGGCGGCGTTGGCGTCGATGCGGATCCTGCCGCCGGGGCCGAGGGCGTCCCGGACCGCTTCTAGCCGGGCCTGCTCGGCGCCGAGGTCCTGGCCGGGTTCGGCCACCTTGACCTTGGCCGTGGTGCAACCGCCGGAACCGGTGACGATCTCGTGGGCGCGCTCGGGGCTGGTGGCCGGGACGGTGACGTTGACCGGGATGGAGGTGCGCACCGGTTCCGGGAAGCCCTCCTCGGCGGCCTCCCGGGCGGCCTGCCACCAGGGCCGGGAGGTGGGCGCGTCGTAGTCCCAGAATGGGGAGAACTCGCCCCAGCCGGCATCGCCCCGGATCAGCAGGCCGTCCCGGGTGGTCAGGCCCCGAAACCGCGTGTGCAGGGGGATCGAGTAGCAGGCGGTGTGCACCGACTCAGGATAGGTCCGGCCGTATGACTGTCAGTCTAGCGGTGGCAGCGCCGCGCGCAGCCGCCTGGAGAGCTGCCGGCACCGGGCGGCGAACTCCGGCGGGCCGAGGATCTCGAAGTCCACGTCCAGGGAGAACAGCCAGCCGAGGAAATCGTCGGCGTCATCCCAGCCGGCGCGGAGCAGGGTCCCGTCGTCGCCGTCGGGGAACAGCTGGCCGGCGGTCGGGCCCACTCGGGCGGCGAACTGAGAGACCGGTCCTGCCAACCTCACCGTGACGTCGTAGCGGTAGGGCGACCGGCTGATCGCCTCCTGCACATAGGCCGCGACGTCGCGCGCGGGCAGATCCCGCGGGGTGAATCGGGCTCGTTCGGCGGGGTGGGTGCGGATCCGGTCCACCCGGAAGGTGCGCCAGTCGTCCCGGCCGGTGTCCCAGGCGACCAGGTACCAGCGCTGACCGGAATCCACCAGATGGTAGGGCTCGACCACGCGCCGGGTCCGCTGGTGGTCGGCCCGCTCATACTCGAAGGACAGCTGGCGCCGGGAAGCGATCGCCGCGGAGATCTCGGTGAGGTGTTGCGGGTCCACGGCGTCAGACGGCCCACCGATCCGGGTGACGGCGGCCTTCAGGGAAGCGAACCGGTTGCGCAGCCGTGGGGGGAGGACCTGCTCCAGCTTGGTCAGAGCCCGCACCGAGGACTCGGCGACCCCGGCCACCGGGCTGGTCGCAACCGCTGCCAGCCCGAGGGCGACGGCCACCGCTTCATCCCCCTGCAGCAGCAGCGGCGGGAGCTGCGCACCGGCACCGAGCCGGTAGCCACCAGCCACTCCGGCGCTCGCCTGGATCGGGTAGCCGAGCTCGCGAAGCTTGTCGATATCGCGGCGCACGGTGCGGTCCGTGACTCCCATGCGCTCGGCCAAGCCGGACCCGGTCCACTCACGCCGTAGCTGCAGCAGGGAGAGCAGTTGCAACAAGCGTGCCGTGGAGGACATCACCTGCCCAGACTAACCAAGATCTAGGACCGAAGCTGTCCTAGAGCGGAGCAATGATGGGGACACAGGAACGAGAGATGAAGGAGGTGCGCTGCGATGTCGAACGTCACCGGTGCACCGCACCACGTGTTCTGGCCCTCACGAGTGGAGCTGAACCGGGCCGGGGCCGGTCCGCGGCGGCCGCGCAGCCGACTGTTGGTCCGGCTCGGCCGGGCCCTGGTCAGCAGCGGTGGGCGGCGGCGAGGCCAGGGGGTGCGGGCCCTGCACCTGCAAGCGCAGGAGGACCGCACCCGGACCTGTGCGGCGATGCTCCGCGAGGGTATGCCGCTCTGCTGACGGTTTCGGGGATGGAAGGCCGCGGCGTCGGACGGACAGAGGTCCGCGGCCGGGTGAGAGGGGAGCGGTCAGATGAGCAGGGGGCAGGCAGAGCGCCGCTGGCCGCAGCCGGGTGAGCAGCGGGCGGCCAGGGCCCCGCGCGACCTAGAGTAGGGCGGGTGAGCCACGATCTTCCCGCCCAGGTGTCCGAGCTGTTCGACCCACGCCGCTGGCGGGAGGTGCCGGGATTCGACTTCACCGATCTGACCTATCACCGCGGGGTGGACCGGTCCGGAGAGCAGGTGCGCGACCTGCCCGTGGTGCGGATCGCCTTCGACCGCCCCGAGGTGCGCAACGCGTTCCGCCCGCACACGGTGGACGAGCTCTACCGTGCGCTCGACCACGCTCGGATGAGTCCGGACGTGGCGGCAGTGCTGCTCACCGGCAACGGTCCCAGCGCCAAGGACGGGGGCTGGGCGTTCTGTTCCGGCGGTGACCAGCGCATCCGCGGCCGGGACGGGTACCAGTACGAGGGCTCGACCCCCGGCGAGGTGGACCCGGCCCGCGCCGGGCGGCTGCACATCCTCGAGGTGCAACGACTGATCCGGACCATGCCCAAGCCAGTGATCGCCGTCGTCCCCGGATGGGCCGCCGGGGGCGGGCACAGCCTGCACGTGGTGGCGGACCTGACCCTGGCCTCGTCCGAGCACGGCAAGTTCAAGCAGACCGATGCCGATGTGGGCTCCTTCGACGCCGGCTACGGTTCGGCGCTGCTGGCTCGGCAGGTGGGTGACAAGCGCGCCCGGGAGATCTTCTTCCTCGCCCGCACCTACACCGCCGAACAGGCCGAAACCTGGGGCGCGATCAACGAGGCGGTGCCGCACGCGGAGCTGGAGGAGCGCGCCCTGGAGTACGCGGCCATCATCGCCACCAAGTCCCCGCAGGCGATCCGGATGCTGAAGTTCGCCTTCAACCTCGCCGACGACGGCCTGGCCGGGCAGCAGGTGTTTGCCGGGGAGGCGACCCGGCTGGCGTACATGACCGATGAGGCCGTGGAGGGCCGGGACGCGTTCCTGCAGCGGCGCGACCCGGACTGGGGCGCCTTCCCGCACTACTACTGAGTCGGTCGCGACAAGAAGGTCACGCAAGGTCGGTCACCGGTGCCCGATCTTTCGTGACCTTGTTACGGGTCAGTCCCGCGTCACCCAGGCGAGGGTGGGGCGGGCGGTCAGCCGATGAAGAAGTTGAGCGCGGCGCGGAACGCGAAGCCGAGCAGTGCGGCAGCGCCGGCGACGATGCCCAGTACCGCCAGCAGGGACAGTCCGGCAGTGAGCACCGAGCTGCTGGCAGAAGCCGGCGGCTCGTCGGTTCCGGTCGGGATGTCGACGGGGCGTGAGGCGTGGATCGTGGTCATGTTTCGATCCTGCTGCCGGGTGCGGGTCGGGCACATCGGCCCGTCGGCTCGTTCTCCGGCGGGCCCGTCCTCCTCTCGGCGCACCCGCCCATCCGTCTGGAGGGGGACCTGGCAAACTGTGGCTGTGGACTTTGCCTGGGGTGGTGCGCTCGCCCTGGTGACGATCGTGCTGGTGGCCCGGTTCTCCACGAAGCTCGGCGTCGCCGCACCGCTGGTGCTGGTGGTGGTCGGTGTGGTGTTCAGCCTCATCCCCGGCACCCCACCGATCAAGGTGGAACCCGAGTGGATCTTGGTCGGGGTGCTGCCGCCGCTGCTCTACTCCGCGGCGGTCACCGTGCCGATCATGGACGTGCGCCGCAACCTCAAGGCGATCACCAGTCTGTCGGTGGTGCTGGTGATGGTCAGCACCGCGATCTCCGGCTTCGTGCTCTACCTGGTGTTCCCGGACCTGGAGCTGGCCCCGGCGTTCGCGCTCGGTGCGGTGATCAGCCCGCCGGACGCCGTGGCGGCCACCTCCGTGGGCAAGCGCCTCGGCCTGCCGCCCCGGCTGGTGGCGGTACTCGAGGGTGAGGGACTGGTGAACGACGCCACCGCACTGGTGCTGCTGCGCACGGCGATCGCCGCGGCGGCCGCCACGGTGACCTTCTGGGGCGTGGTCGGGGACTTCCTGCTCGCCGTGGTCGCGGCGATCGCGATCGGTCTGGTCGTCGGGTATCTCGCGGTGCTGGTCCGGTCCCGGCTGCGGAACCCCGTGCTGACCACGGCGATCTCATTCGCAGTGCCGTTCCTGGCCTACCTGCCCGCCGAGGAGCTGCACGCCTCCGGTGTGCTGTCGGTAGTGATCGCCGGTCTGGTCACCGGGCACCGGGGAGCCAAGCTGCTCACCGCCCAGGACCGGATCAGCGAGCGACTGAACTGGCGCACGGTCCAGTTCGTACTGGAGAACGGGGTGTTCCTGCTCCTCGGGGTGGAGCTGAAGCCGTTGGTCGAGGCGGTCCAGGCGGACCAGCTCGGAGTCGGATCGGCCGTGCTGATCGGCCTGCTCGCCACCATTGTGCTGATCGTGGTGCGGGTACTGTTCATGATCCCGCTGATCGGTCTGCTGCGCCGGGACGCCCGGCGCGCACGGCGGCAGGGTTCGCGGTTGGAGTCGATGGCCGACCGGATGAACCAGATGGAGACCGGTGACGAACGGCTCCGGGCGCGGATCGCGCACGGGCGGCGGTTCATCGCCCGCCGGCAGGCCGATATCGACTTCGCCACCTCACAGGGACTGGGCTGGCGCGGTGGCGCCGTGCTCGCCTGGGCCGGGATGCGCGGTGTGATCACGTTGGCCGCAGCCCAGTCGTTGCCCCGTGACCTGCCCTACCGGCCGCAGCTGATCCTGGTGGCGTTCACGGTCGCGTTCGTCACCCTGCTGCTGCACGGCAGCACGCTGCCGGCGGTGATCAAACGGCTCCGACTGCGTGGCACCGATGCCGATGCGCACCGGGAGGAGCTCGCCAGCCTGCTGGACGAGATCACCGAGGCCGGTCTGGCAGCGATCAGCGACGAGGCACTGTCCACCGCCGGAGAGGACGTCGATCCCCAGGTGCTCCACCGCGTCCGGAGTGAAGCCCAGCTGCGGGTCGCAGCCGCTCGCCAGCGGGACTCGGACGAGACCTCGACGCAGTATCGGGCACTGCGGCGTCGTGCCTTGGACGCCGAACGCGGCGTCTTGCTCGAGGCACGCTCGATCGGGGCGCGCAGCTCACATGTGCTCGCCGAGGCACAGACCCTGCTGGACCAGGAGGAGTCCCGGCTCTGGCAGAACCCCGAGCACTGACCGGCCCGGCGGCCGACCGCACCACCACCTACCCGCCCTGCGCGGCATCCGCACCGACGACCGGCGCAGCCGTCAGCCCCGGCGGCGCCGCCTGGTGAGCAGTACACCACCGGCAAGCAGCCCGGCGCCGGCCACCCCACCGGCCACCGCCAGCCCGAGCCCACTCGACTCGGTTCCTCCCCCTGCGGCGCCGCCACCGGTGACCTCCACCAGGGAGCAGTCATCACCGTGCACCCACCGGTCCTCGCCGTCGAAGCTGGTGGAGACGTACACCTGCAGGCTCTCGGTATCGCCGGAGTCCACGGTCCCGCTCACCTGCTGCCAGCCGTCCAGATCGGTGAACTCCACGGCCAGCTCACCACCGGAGCCGGAGGCCGGGCGGGTGCCGAGCTCCCCGGTCCCGCTCGCTCCCCCGGTGCGCAGCCAGCAGGTCAGCCGGTAGGTGGTGTGCGGTCGCACGGCCACGGTCTGGGCGACCTCGGCCGAGCCTTGGGTGTCCCGGAGCCAGAACTGGTGCGCGCCAAGCTTGGCCGCCTCGATCGCCACGTCGATGCCGCCGGTGCCGGTGAGCTGCCAAGCACCCTGCCCCAGCTCAGTGGATCGCTCGAAGCTGGGATCGGCGAGCAGGTTCGGCCGGACCAGCTGCCCGTCGGCGTCGTACTCGGCGCGCATCAGCGCCACGTTGTACCCGCCCCACAGCGTCATGCCGAAGTAGAGCTCACCGCTGGCGGACCGCGGGTGGATGTACCCGCCGTACAGGCCGGGGTAGTCGGCCGAGCTGGCCAGCACCTGCGGCTCGGTCCACGGCCCGGTCGGGGTGGTGGCGGTGCGCAGCACGAGGTCGATGTCCTCGTTCAGGTAGACCATCAGCCACAGGCCGGTCTCCGGATCCCGGTGCACGGACAGCTCGGCCACGCTCGGCCCGATGAGCGGCTCCAGGTCCGCCAGGTCAGCGGACCAGTCGGTGCCGGTGTAGTACTCGTAGGCCCCCTGTTCCCCGACCGCATCCTCGGCTACCCGAGCCAGGTGGGCAGCACCGAACCGCCCGTTCGGGGTGCCGAACGCGTACAGGTAGCCGTCGTCACGGGCGAAGGCGTGCATCTGGAACGGATGGTTACCCTCGGCGTCGTTCTCCCACCGGGGCATCCCGTCGCTGCTCCAGGTCTGCCCGCCGTCGTCGGAGTAGTGCAGCTGGGCGAAGTTCGTCCACCACTGGCCCGGGTCGCCCCACTCCCGCACCGACATCGTGGACAGGTACTGCCGTCCGTCGATCGCGATCCCCGCGGTCGGGATCACGGTGTGCTCCTCGCCGGGGATCTTCGCCGAGCCGACGATCTCGCCGGCATGGCCGGGGGTGTCCTCGAGCGCCCAGTCGAAGGACATCCCGTCGGTGAGGTCGGTGTCAGTGGAGCGCAGCAGCACGCTCGAGCGCCAGTCCGTACCCCCGCCGCCGTCCCCGGACCAGTCGCCGAAGGTGTCGCCGAACGCGGTGAGCACACCGCCGTCGCCGTCGTCCCACATGATGCCCAGGTCGGTGCCCTCGATCCGCCACTGGTCGGCGGTGTCGGTGACCGCGTCGGCACCGGTCATCTCTGCGACCAGCACCGCGCTCGACCCGGTCTCCGAGGCTGACACCCCTCCGCCGGCTGCCAGGCTCATCGCCACCACTCCTCCCCCGCTGATCAGTGCAGCTGCGCGAGTTCTGTTCACCGGCCCGCTCCTGGAACGGTCACCGTCTCTCCGGGGCCGATCCGGAGGTCGACGGCGGAGCTCGGGTGGCCGTCCATGCTCAGGTGGTCGATGGTGAGCTCTCCGTACCTGCCAGTGAGCACCAGGCCCTCGGCGCGCGCCTGGGCGGTGCCCCAGCCGGTGTGGGTGAGCACTGGGAACGAGCCGCCGGCGGGAGGCCGGTGCAGCTGCAGCGTGCGGCTGGTGGCATCCCAGGAGTGGCCGGTGAGGGCTTCCAGCACGTTCCAGCCGGCGAGGGCGCGCACGTAGTGGTCGCCGCACTCCACCTGGTTGTACGGGTTGCGCCGGCGACCGTCGTAACGGGACCAGAGACCATCGAGGATCGCGTGCCCCTCCTCGGCGAGCCCTTCGATCAGGCAGTGCGCGGCCACCTGGTTCTCGGTGCCGGTCCACACCTCGTCGCAGTACCGGGTGGGGATCGCGGGGCGGCCACCGTCCGGCCAGGTGCACATCAGCAGCCCGGTCTCGTGGCCATCAGCGAAGACCCGGTAGCCGTTGGAGAAGTCGGTGAAGTCGGTGCGCAGGTTGTGCCGGACCACAGTGCGCAGTGCCGTGCGCACGTGCTCGGCCGGGAGCAGGTAGCCCAGGTCGAGCTGGTGCGCCCACCACTGCCCGATCAGCTGGTCGGACAGGCAGCCGCGGCCCCACTGGAACTGCTCCGGGTCGCCGTCCTCGAGCACCTGGATGTAGTGCTCGCCGGTGAACAGCTCCTGGTCGTAGCGCCGCGAGCCGGTCTCGAACCGTTCCCGCCAGCCGGCGGCAGCCTCGTGCTCACTGAGCAGCAGGGCCATCTCCTCCCCGGCACGCAGCGCGGCCAGCCAGAGGGTGCCCATGAACGAGTTCACCCCCGCCAGATCGATGTCATGGGTGGAGGGCTGGATGCCGTGCAGCGCACCGGTCTGTGCCGGGTCCCACTTCTCGGCCACGTAGGTGAGGAGCCGCTGCAGGTTCGGCCAGTAGTGGGCCAGCCAGTCCTGACCGGCTCCGGCACGCACCTCGCGGTACGCCTTCAGCACGGTGCCGAGCATCCCGTCCAGTGCCGGCTCCCCCGGCCCACCGATGTCCCGGTCCCACAGTTGCGGGGTATACAGCGGCAGCAGCAACCGGTGCGGGATGAAGCCCTCGGGCGCCTGCAGCACGTCCAGCTCGAGCTCGCGCATGTCCCGCTCCAGCTCAGGGAACAGCTTCGCCACGCCTTGGGCGTAGTTGAACACGTGGGTGCAGTTCAGCGGGCAGGAGCCGCCCACGTCCCCGGACCACATCCGGGTGGAGGCACCGTGCACCCCCTCGAAGCCGAAGAAGTGACCGTCGGCAGTGCGGAAGAACGTCGGGCTGCGCACGATCGCGGCCTGGCTGGCCATATGCTCCACCACCCCGTCGCGCAGCGCGCCGGTACCGAGCACCTCGGTCCAGTCCCGGGAGAGCCGCTCCAGCTCCTCCCACTCGCGCTGCACCCGACCGGACACCGCCAACGCGTCCGGGTACTGGGTGGTGTAGTGGTTGCCGAGCCAGGACCTGCTCGGCCCCCACTCGGTGCGGATGCCGCCGAACTGGGTGAAGTTCACGTACCGGTTCGGGAAGTGCCAGGCGAGCACGAAGCGCACCGTGGTGGTCTCACCGGGGGCCAACGAGAACTGCGCGGCCAGGGCGCCGTTCCAGGTGGATCCGGGTGCACTCGGGCCGGCCTTGACCCAGGTGCCGGTCGGCTGCGGGTCGGCCACCTCACCGGGCAGGTGCGTCCAATCGCCGGGGGCGAACGGCTGCCGGGAGCCGAGGAAGTCCAGCAGCTGCCGCGGGCTGGTCCAGGCGGGGAGCGCGCTGGTGGGGGCGGCGTCGGTGCTGAGCACCATCTGCCCGGCGCCAGGATGCAGCTCGGGCAGAGCGTGGTTCTCCAGCACCAGCGAGGTCCACCCGTCGGCGCGATGGATCCTGTTGGTGTTGCCCCCGTACCCGGGGTGACGCACACCATCGGGCGGGACCACGCCGTCACTGCCGATCGCGTTCTGTAGCCCGGCCCCGAACCACCCCTGCACATCGACACTGTCCGTGTTCGTCACGGTGAAGGTGAACAGGGCGGCCGGCAGCGAGCTGCGCTGCACGTCCAGCGGCACCAGCGGGGTGAACGCCTGCAACGAGATCTGCACCGGCAGCGTGTCGTCGTGATACTCCACCTGACCGAACGGATAGGTGCCGGAGAAGGTGGTGGCGGCAACGCCGTCGGCCTGGTGGAGCAGCTCGCGCTGCCAGGTGGGCACCTCATCATCGGTGACCAGCGGCGTGCTGGTGCTGCCGGCCGGGGCCGGTGGCGCCTGCAGCACTCGCACCGCATCGAACGGTGGCTCCCACTGGGAGATGCGCACCGCGAAGAATGAGCCGGGCAGCTCACCGCGGTGGTTGCCGATGTTGTGCAGCTGCCACTGCCGCAGTCCGCCGTCGGCGCCCAGGGCGAGGTTGCCGGTGCCGATCCCGCCCAGGGGCATCACCACGTGCCGGCCCTCGGTGTGCGGGATCCGCCTCGCTGAGTACCCGGCGTTCATCTGGCTCCTTCCCCAGGTCTCACTTCAACCCGGCCATCTTGATGTTGGCGATGATCTGGCGCTGGAACACCAGGAACACCAGCACCACCGGGGCGGCAGCGAGCGCGGAGCCGGCCATCAGCAGGCCCAGCTCGGAGGAACGCTCGGAGCGGAACGCCGCCAGGTACTGCTGGATCTGGTAGAGCTCCGGTGAGGTGATCGTCATGATCGGCCACACGTAGGAGTTCCAGAACGCCAGGAACGAGGTCACCCCGACCACCACGAACGGTGCTTTCGACATCGGCAGGAAGATCCGCAGGTAGACGCCCCACCGCCCGCACCCGTCGATCAGTGCGGCTTCTTCCAGGCTGCGCGGGATGTTCAGGTAGAACTGCCGGATGAAGAACACGTGGATGGCCGCGGCCGCCCCCGGCAGCACCAGCACGGCGAGGGTGTCCAGCATCTGCAGCCTGGTCACCATGATGAACGAGGTGAGCAGGATGGTCATCCCCGGGATGAACATGGTGGTGATCACCACCACCCAGAGGGTGCGCTTGAACTGGAACTCCAGCCGGGCGAAGGCATAGGCCGCCATCGAGTTCACCGTCAGGGAGAGCAGCGTGAACAGCACCGCACCCAGTCCGGTGATCCCGAGGGAGCGCAGGAACACCGGATCGGCGAGGATCTGGGTGTAGTTCTCGATGTTCCAGACCTCGGGGAAGAACTGGAACGGGGTGCGCACCACCTCGGTCTTGGTCTTGAACCCGGCGATCACCATCCACGCCAGCGGGAACAGCGCGAGCAGCACGAAGAGCATCCCGGCGAGTGCCTTCAGGGTGGCGGCCAGCCATCGGCGCGGCCGGCGGCGCGGCTGGTTGGCCACCGGGGCGGTCGTGCCGGGCGCTACGGGGGTCAAGGTGACGTTCTGGGCCATCAGTCCACCAACTTCTCGGAGTTGAGCACCCGGAAGATCAGCGCCGAGACGGACCCGAGCACCACGAACAGCAGCAGTGCCGCGGCGATCGAGTAGCCGACGTACGGATCCCCTCGGAAGTGGTTGAAGATGAACAGGTTCGGTAGCTCTGTGGAGGACATCGGGCCGCCGTTGGTCATGATCAGCGGTAGCTCGAACTGCTGGATCGAGGCGACGAACCCGGTGATGATCAGGTACAGCAGCACGTTCTTCAGCTGCGGGATGGTGATGTAGATCGTCTTCTGCCACCAGTTCGCGCCCTCGACGTCCGCGGACTCGTAGAAGCTGGCCGGGATGTCCAGCATGCCGGCGATCATGATCAGGCAGGTGATGCCCATCCCGAGCCAGACGGCGGGGGCGGCGATGGCCGCGAGCGCCAGGTTCGGATCGCCCAACCAGGCTTGCCCGGGCAGGTCGAGCTTGGCGAGCAGGGCGTTCAGGATGCCGCCGGAGTAGTCGTAGATGATCGTGAAGATCACCGAAGTGATCACCCCGGAGATGATCGTCGGGATGTAGATGCTCACCTTGAGCACATCGGCGAACCTGCGATTGACTGCGGTAGCCAACGAGGCGAACAGGAACGCGCCGATCAGCTGGATCGGCAGCGTCATCGCCACGAACTGCAGGCCGAGCAGGATGGAGGCGCGGAACTTCGGGTCGGTGAGCACGTCGGTGAAGTTCTTCAGCCCGACGAACTCGGACTCCTCGTAGAAGCTCCAGTCGTAGAAGCTCAGCACCGTCGCCTGCAGGGCGGGGTAGATCACGAAGATGCCGAGCAGGATGACGATCGGCGCGATCATCACGTACGCCATCACGTTGTCCGGGTAGCGCTTCTTGTTGGGATTCGCCACCTGATAGGTGGGCGTTCGTCTTCTGGCCATCCCCTCACCTCTCCCTCGGTCCCGGGCCGGGCAGCTGGGCAGCGCCCCGGCCCGGGATCAATACCGGTGGTCAGTCACCGAGCTCTTCGCGGTTGGCCGGCAGGTCCTCGCGTTCGATGATCTGCTCGATGGTGGCGTTCGCTTCGGCGAGGGCATCGGCCGGGGCGGTGTCTCCCATCATCGACTGCTGGATCGCCAGCCCCATCGCCACGTTGACGTCCCACGGGTAGAGCGGCTCGCCGATCGTGTACGGCACCACGTCCTCGGTGATCACCTCCGACCAGGGCGCGTCGGCGGCACCCGGATCGGCGTTCACCGCCTCGGCGACATCCTCCCGGGCGGGCGCCTTGGTGAACTGGGTGTTCACGAAGAACGGCAGCAGCACGTCGGTGTCCCCGGCGAGGACGTACTCGATGAAAGCGGCTGTGGCCTCGGCGTTGTCGGTGTTGGCGTCGATCACCCACTTGAAGTTGCCGACCGTGGTCAGCGTCTCGGTCTGGTTGCCGTCGCTGGTGACTGTGGGGGCGACCCCGGTGCTCTCCACCACCTCCGGGTAGTCGGCAACCAGCTCGCTCATCCCCCAGGACCCCTGGGTGATCATCGCCACCTCACCCTCACCGAACGGCGCGGCGGAGTTCCCGGCAGCCAGCGACTGGCGCGGGATGTAGCCCTCGTCGTACAGCGTCGTGTAGTGCTCGATCAGCTCTTCATAGGCCGGGTCGGTGGCCTCTGCCGTGGTCCAGTCCTCGGAGATCGGCAGGTGCCCGGCCACGTGCATCTGCTCGGCCACCGTGCTCCAGGCCAGCGTGTCCTGGTCGCTGAACGTCTCGATGCAGAACTGCCCGTCGGCCAGCACCGGCTGGATCTGCTCACAGGCCTCGTACAACTCGTCCCAGGAGGTCGGTGGGCTCTCCGGGTCGAGACCGGCCTCGGCGAAGATGTCCTTGTTCCAGTAGAGCACCCGCTGCGGTTCCAGCAGCAGCGGGTAGCCGTACCAGGTGCCGTCCACCTGGGAGATCTCCGCGGCAGCGTCGGTGACCTGTTCGAACGCCTCGGCGGGCATCAGGTCGTCCAGGGCCAGGTAGCTGCCCAGCCGGACACCGTCGTTCAGCCGGCCCGGCACCGGGTACACGTCGGGTGCGGTTCCGGCCGCCTGCGCGGCGGTCATCTTCTCGTCCCAGGCGTCTCCGGGGACCACTGTGGAGTTGACGAAGATCTCGTCCTGGGAGGCGTTGAAGTCCTCCACCACCTGCTCGTACCACTCGTTCTCCGGAGTGGTGAAGGTGTGGTGCCAGAACTCCACCACCTCGCGGTCGCCGGCCTGGGCGTCCTCGTCAGCGGACTGCCCCGGAGTACCACTGCCGCAGGCGGCGAGCAGGGCCACGGAGGCCAGCAGGGCGGTGCCGACGCCGAGCCGGCGCCGTGTGGTCGTGGTGATCATCATTCCTTCTCCTCGTTGAGAGTCGTTCGTTCTCGTGGGTCGGTGGGCTGCTCGCCCGATGGCTGGGTCAGCCCAGCCGCGGAAGGCGTTGCTCGACCGGGGGCAGGACCAGGTCGGTGGCTGGTTGCTCCTGGTACCAGTAGGCGGTCGAGGACAGGTCGTCGCTGCGCTTGTTGGCGTGGCCGTGCTCGATGCTGACCCGGATCGAGGTGGTGAACGGAACCGGGTCCTCCACGTGGAAACGGTAGGTGGAGATCTGTCCGGACCAGTTCTCCCCGCCGGGCAGGGTGAGCCCGTGATAGGGCGCGGCGAACGGCTGCGTGGGGCACCAGGCCGTGTTGAAGTAATCCTCCGTCCCGGTGCCGTGCAACGTCGGCGGCCACGCCTCGCCGTCGACGAAGATCATGTCGTCCCCCTCGCCGTACCAGTTCCACTGCTCGGTGTGGCGCAGGTTGGTCACGTTCAGCACGCAGCCCACGTAGTGCCCGCGGCCGGTGGTCTGCAGGATGGTGTAGTTGCCGTCACCGCTGAGGTTGCTGCCCTCGAACAGGTACTCGGAGTTGGTCTGCCCGTGCGGCGGGACGCCGTCGGTGGGGCACTGCCGGTTCCAGCTGGCGTGGAACCGGCCGAGGCCGTCCTCGAGCTCGTCGAAGGCGTCGTAGTCGATGTAGAAGTAGAACCAGAGCACCTCCTCCTCGCACTCGCTGGTCAGCTCGAACCGGGCGCCGTCGGCGAACGGCATGTGGAAGAACGAGTTGAAGGACTTGCCGTCCTCCGGGCTCATCTGCAGCGGCAGCGAGGCGAAGTTCACCGTGCGCGCATGCCCCACGCCGAAGAAGTCCCCGAGCGGGACCAGCACGCTAGGGGTGTCCGCGCCGTCCCAGTAGATCCGCAGCACGAGCTTGCGCAGATAGTCCCGGTCGGCGGTCTCCGGACCGTCGGGCTCACGCGGCGCCACGGTCATCCACAGGTGGTTCACCGATCCGGCGCCGGCGATGTCCGCGAGCGTGAGGGTCTGCCCCGGGTGGATGGTGATCCGGTCCTCGTTACCACCGCTGCGGTCCCAGCTGGACTCCCGGCGGCGTTGGTGCGTGCGCAGCCGCGGGAGATCCCGCAGGCTGCTGCCGAAGTCGCCGTAGCGGCTGGCCGTCATCGTCATCGATGTCTCCCCATTGATCGCGAGAAATCGTTTACAAGTAATCGATTTCAGATATGTTAGGTGGCGCTGGGGTGACTGTCAACAGGTCAACGGCGCTGGGATGAACAGGTCGACGGCGATGCTCGGGTGGGGACTGTCCAGCGCCCTGGCAGCACGATCACTCCGCCGACGGTGCGGTGAGTGTCGAGATCCGGCGAATTTTCGACCGTCACCACACCCTCGCGAATGGGAACAACCTCAGCAGATCTCCAGCTGGTCCGCCGTGGGCTCCTCCGGTCGGCTGGCGGTGGGGCTATCGAGGTAGAAGAAGGCCGTGGAGGCGATGTCGTCCTGCAGTGGCAGGTACCGCCCGCCCTGGCGCCAGCCGAGGGCCTGCACGTCCACCCGCAGGTCGGTCTCGAAGTGGATCGGGTCCAGCACGTGCCAGCGGTACATGCCGAACCGCTGCTGGGAGTCGTACAAGCCGTCCGGACGGATCACCTGGTGCATCCCGAGATACGGCGTGCTGAAGGCGGTGTAGCCCTGGCCCGGGACGTCGAAGTTCCACGCCCCGCCGAAGTAGTCCTCGGTGCCGGTGCCGCAGATCGTCGGGTGGTCCCGATCGCCGTCGAGGTAGTGCTTCACCTCGCCCTCACCCCACCACCCGGTGCTGTTCACGCCCCAGGCCAGATAGGTGCCCACGTACTGGCCCCGACCCTGGATCCCGTTGAGCAGGACGTGGGTGCTGCCGGTCGCCAACGGATTGCTCCGCCGCCACTGGGCGTGCAACCGGCCGGTGCCGGTCTCCTGGCCGCCGAGCTCGTAGCTGAGCTGGTAGTAGACGATCACCTCCCGGTCGCTGAGGTTCTCCAGGGTGAGGTGGGCGCCGTCGGCGAACGGCATCGGCCAGTAGGAGTTGAAGCCGCCGTGCGGATTGACCGCGACCATCGAGGAGGAGAGCTGAGCGAACCGGCCCCAACCCTGACCGAAGAAATCGCCCACCGGCACCTCGATCGCCGGTTCGTCCGCACCGTCCCAGTAGGCGCGCAGCAGGAGCTGGCGCCAGTGGTCGGTGTGGGTGGTCAACCACAGGTGGGTGATCCGTCCCGGACCGTCGATCCGGGCCAGGTCGAACGTCTCCCCCGGCCCGATCGGCACCGAGGGCGAGACCTTCCAGCCCGGGCCTAGATCACGCGCGGCGGCCGCTCCGGTGCCCTCGGTCGCACGAGCGCCACCGCCCTTGGCACCGGTGAAGTTCTCCGGGCTGATCGAACGGGTCTGGACGTGCCGCAGCTCGGCGATGTCGCGGTACACAGGGGCTCCTTCTCATCGTTGCTGGGTCGGGGCGCCCCGCCGGTGTGGCAGGGGGTCGGGGTCAGCTGTTCCTGGCGGTGCTGCCGCGCACCTCGAGCCGGGGTGGCAACAGCAGGTGCACCGGCTCGATCTGGGGGTCGGTGGCGCGGGCGACGATGCGTTCTGCGGCCCGGATGCCCATCTCGTCCACCGGTTGGGCGATCAGGGTGACGGCGGGGGTGACCATCCGGGTCCAGCGATCATCGTCGAAGCCGACCAGGGAGATCTCGTCCGGGATGCGCAGCCCGGAGGTCTGCACGGCGCGGTAGGCACCGGTGGTCAGCGGTCCGTTCAGTGCGAAAATGGCGTCCGGCCGAGGTCCGGAGGTCAGCGCAGTGGTGACGATCCCCTCGGCGTCAGCGGCGCGCAGGTCGGTGCGCATCATCCGGTTCTGGTCGAAGGTGAGACCGGCGTCGGCGAAGGCGCTCATCACGCCCTGTAGCCGGTCCTCGGTGGTGCTCACCCCGGAGGGACCGGCCAGGCAGAGCACGTCCCGGTGGCCGAGCTCGAGCAGGTGCTCGGCGGCCAGCCGGCCGGCGCGCACGTTGTCCAGCAGGATGGAGTCGCCGGTGAAGTCGTGCACCCGCCGGTCCACCACCACAGTGGGCACCTGCGCGCGGACCAGCCGGGCCAGATCGGACTCCTCCTCCGAGGTCACCGAGACCACCACACCGGCCATCCGTTGGGCGATCGCGGCGTCGAGGTAGGTGTTCTCCCGCTCGAGCTGTTCGTCGGTGTTGCACAGCATCACCGAGTACCCGGCCCCGGCCGCGACCCGCTCCACCGCGGCCACCAGCGAGGTGAAGAATGGGTTCTGCAGGTCGGAGACGATCACCGCCCACATGTCCGAGCGCTGCCGGCGCAGCGCCCGCCCGTTCGGGTTGCGGATGTAGTGGGTGGCCAGTGCCGCCTGCCGGACCCGCTCAGCCAGCTCGGGGCTGACCGTGGTGGACCCGTTCAGCACCCGGGACACGGTCGCCGTGGAGACGCCGGCCGCCTCAGCCACATCGGTGATCCGCGCGGTGCGGTGTTCGCTCATTCGGTGTCTCCGTCGTCGTAGACCGCCAGCTCGCTGATCGAGGTGTATTCGCCCCAGCCACCCGGTGGGCCCACGAGCCGGATCCCGGTGGTGCGCACCGGAGGGAAGGTGAAGGTGAAGGTCACCGTCCCGGTCGCGGTCCAGTCTTGCGGATACGGCGGCGT
Source organism: Candidatus Ruania gallistercoris (assembly GCA_019116305.1). GTDB lineage: Bacteria > Actinomycetota > Actinomycetes > Actinomycetales > Beutenbergiaceae > Ruania > Ruania gallistercoris. The sequence continues at coordinate 23,472 of DXBY01000268.1, forward strand.
CACGCGGACATCGTGCAGCTCCTGCCAGCCGGCACCGGATCGGACCTGCACCCGCGGGGTACGGGCGAACCAGCCGGCGCCGTAGTCGTGCGGGCCGGAGGTGAACTCCAGCCGGGTGCACCGCACCGGCTGCGGCCAGGTGTAGCCCCAGTGGTCGTCCTCCTCCTTGTGCTGCCCGTTCCAGGAGTCCTCTGCGCGGTCGGTTTCGCCGTCGTTGAGCACGTCCAGGTGGCCGCTGCGGGCGGCCCGGGCGATCGCGGCCACACCGGGCAGGCGGGCCAGGTTCGCCCCGGGCGCCGGCGACGAGCCGTCCGGAGGTGGTGCACTCCCCGGCACCGGCGCAGCGCCGCCCGCGGACACCGCACTGCCGGGCATCGGCTCCAGCCGCAACGGGCGCAGGGAGAAGTGGTAGGTGGAGCCGGTGTAGGTACCGGCGGTCACGAACCAGTTCGACTGCAGCCACATCCGGCGGCCGTCGGCGCTGATGAACTTGCTCGGCACGGTGGTGCCGTAACCACCGTGGTGGGCGTCTGCCGACTTCGGGCCGGTCCAGGGGAAGGGCCCGAAGTCGTGGTCGAGGAAGTGTCGCCACGGTCCCCACGGGGTAGGTGCCTCGTAGAACTGGAAGGTGTGCTCGGTCCAGGAGGTGTACAGGAACCGGCCCAGTCCGGCGTTGTAGACCACCCCGCCCTGGGCCAGGCGTGTGCCGGGCACCGGGGGCGGCGCCATCGGCGCGGCCGGTGCGGTACCCACCCGGCGGGTGTCGGTCAGCACGGGTGTGGCCTCGGCCAGCTCGGTGCTCCACCGCGGCCGACCGCCCGGGAAACCATCCGGGTCGGTCCCGGCACAGAACTCCCAGGCCTCGCGCTCGCAGATCCGGCTGCGGTGCACCCGGGCCAGGTAGAGCTCCGTGGGATCGGGCACCACCCCGGAGTAGGAGGTGCGCCAGTTGTGGTCCAGGCCGTAGGCGTAGGCGTAGTCCGCCGGGTCGGTGGGCGAGTCCGGCAGGAGGTCGCGCAGCACCGCTGCGCCGGAGTTGCTCTGCCCGAGGTCGGCGAACATCACGGTGGTGAACCGTCCGGTGAACATCGGCTCGTCCGGGCCGGTCCAGGTGTGGCCGTAGTCGCGCGAGGTGACGATGCCGGCGGCCGGGGCGGTGTTGAAGGTGTCCGGGCCGCTACCGCAGCGCAGGTCCTGCACGGCCAGGTAGAGCTCGTCGCGGCCGTCGTCGTTGCCGTCGACGGCGATCATTCCGGTGGGTTTGCTGTTGTACAGTTCCGGTTCGGTCCAGACGCGGGCGACCTCGCGGCCGGCGGCCAGCCGGGTCCCGGTGAGCCCGTGTTCCGGGGTGCCCTCGATCCGGTTCACCACGATGTCGGACCACTGCGCCAGCTCGGGCTGGAAGCCGAGGCCGTCGCCGCAGGCGGTATAGAGGGCGCCGTCGTCGGCCCAGGCGCTCGGCCACAGATCGCCGTCGCTGGCGGTGGCCACTGTGGCGGCCGGGTGCAGGTCCACCACGGCAAAGAAGTCCGACTCCGGCGGCACCCACCCGGCCTCGGCGGGCGTGGAGCCCTCCCCCGGCGACCGATCGCCGTCGGCCCGCCCCGGCTCACCAGGCGAGGAACTCCGCGCGGGTGACCGACCGCCGTCGGCCTCGGTCCCAGACCCTGGCGAGAGCCCGGGCACGCCGCCGAACTGCTCTGCCGGCTCCATCGCACCCTTTCGTCCGTAATCGATTACACGGAGTGTAGCAAGGGTATGGACCCGGAACCGGGTGTCCAGCGGATCGGCCCGCCGGACACCCGGTCACCGCAGCGGGTCAGCGCGTCCGCAGCTGCAGGTTGTCCACCGCCAGGGTGCCGCTGCCGGAACGGAACCCGATCGCCGGGTGATACTCCGCGCGCACCTGGGGATCGGTGAGGTCGTCGCCGCCGTTCACCGGTGCCGTGTGGATCCGGTCCCACTGCCCGTCGTGCCAGCGGTAGGCGGTCAGCCATCGGCCGGAGAGGGTCACCGCCACGCGGTCGCCTGGGCGCAGTTGGGCCGGAACATCGCCCCAGCCGCCGAACGTCTGCTCGTCGGTGACGATGTCGAACCCGAACCGGGAGGTGCTGCGGTTGTACCAGGCCACGGCCCGGTTGTCCTCGTCCGCGGCGAAGCCGAGGAAGAGCGAGTTCTCCTCGCCGTCGGTCTCCGCGAACTCCTCGATATCGGCCACCACGGTCAGGTCACCTTCACCCGGAAGGGTCTGCGGTGCGGTGAGCATGGAGTAGTAGTTCTCCCCGCTGACCTGCAGTCGGCCCTCGACCACCTCTGGCGGCACCGCTTCCTCGGAGTCGCTCATCGTGAGCAGGTCGTACTCACCGGCGCTGTCCTGGCCGAACCGGTCCTGGAACCGGGTGCGGTCGAGCTCCTCGGGTACCAGGTCGTCACCGGGGTACTGGATGGTGCCCACGATGAAGTCCCGGCCCCACTCGGAGATGGAGCCCCACCGGGTGCCGGTCTGCAGATCGCCGTAGCTGGTGGTGACGGCGTAGATCGGCCGGTCCTGGGCGTCGAGGGTGAGCGCCGGAGTTCCGGTGGTGCTCTCCGCGAGGTGTGCCCACTGCCAGGGTGCGTCGGCATCGTCCGGGTTCGGTTGCACAGTGGCGAGGAAGCCGCGGTCGTTCTGGCCCATGATCAGCGGCGCACCGTCGCTCTGCACGGCGATCGCCGGATCGGCAACGAAGTCGTACCAGGCCAGCTCGGCCGACCAGCCGTCGGTGCCGCGGTGGGCGTACCAGACCTCGTTCCCGCTGTGCCGGTAGGCGGCGTGCACACCACCGTCGGCGTCCACGGTCACGCTCGGGATGCCGCGGGCGGAGTCGGCCACCTGCTCCCACTCGGCGGCCCCGACCAGCGTGCGGGAGAGGATCTGCTCACCGCTGCGCACCACGGCCACCGGCTGCTCCCCGGCGGTGACCAGGCTCGGCTGAGCGTTCAGGGTGAGGTCACCATGCTCGGTCTGCCAGCCGTCCGGCCCATGCTGGGCGTGCACGTGGCCGCTCTCGGTCGCGGCCAGCACGTGCACCTGTCCGTCGGCCACGGTCGCTGCCGGGTCGCCGGTGACGCCGTCGGCGACCGGAGTGGGTCGCACACTGTCGGTGCTGACCACGAGCTGGTCACCAGCGAGAGCGGCCCAGCCGACGTCGGTACCGTCCACGAACGGCACCGGCGTGCCGGTGATCGAGTGCCCGCGGCGCTCGGTGCGGTACTCCTGCGATCCCGGCTCGCTCTGCCAGGCGTGCAGCACCTGGCCGGAGCGGGTCCGCGCGACGGCGTGCACCCGCCCGTCGGCATCGACCAGCACGGCCGGGTCGCTGACCACCGTGTGCGCGATCGGCTCGCTGGACCAGGGGCCCGAGGCCGGGTCGTGCTGCTGGCCGGCCCAGAGCTGTCCGTCCGCCCCGCGAGCGAACCAGGCGATCGTTCCGTCCGGGTTCTGCGCCAAGGCCGGTTCGCCGGCGATGTCATGGCCGGAGCCGGTGAACCCGGGCGGGGTACCGAGCTCGTCGGTCAGTGCGGAGAAGTCGGTCCAGCTCAGGTCGGCGCCCTCGCCCCAGGTGTGCTGGGTGAGGGCGGCCATGTCCGGGCGCAGGTTGTTCAGCACCTCGGCGTCGCTCTCCATCGGCGTACCGATCCAGGCGAGCCAGACCGCGATCCGGGCGCCGGAGACGTGGTCCGCCTCGACCTCCTGGCCGCCGGTGAAGGTGTTCACGTCGAACTGCTCGTACAGGTCCCGCGGGTCCAGGTTGCGCCGGGACATGTCGTAGTAGAGCAGGTCCACGTCGGTGTTGATCAGCTGGTTGCCCCGGTCGGCGATCTCCTGCGGGGAGAGCAGTCCCGGCAGGGCGTCATGGGTGATCCAGTACTCCACCGCGATGTCCTCGTCCAGGGTGACGACGTTGGACTCGCGGATCATGTCGTTCCACACCCGCATCGTCTTGCCGTGGGCCTGGACGATCTCGTTGGCGCGGTTCTGGAAGTCCGCGAACAGGTCCGCGAAGGTGGCGTCCGGGCCGAACTTCTGCCTGGCGTACTCGGTCAGCTGCGGGTGGTTCTCCCCGGTGCCGGGCCAGCTCGGGAACTCGTCCGACCCGAGGTGCCAGACGTCGGAGGAGAACCGGTCGATGTTCTCCTCGATGATGCCGAGGGCCCACTCCACGGCTTCCTCGTTGGTCAGGTCGAGCGCCTGGGAGTCCAGGGTGCCGTCCTGGTTCTCCAGCTGGTACTCCGGGTGAGAGGGCAACACTGTGGCCATGTGGCCGGGCATGTTCAGCTGGGGAACGACCTGGACGTAGTAGCGCTGCGCGAGTGCGTCGATCTGTTCCATCTCCTCCGGGTCGAGCCCAACGCCGTCGATGTACAGGTTGGTGTCGTTGAGCTTGTAGTAGCTCATCTGCTGGAAGAAGGACTCCCACCAGGTGAGGGAGAAGTGCCGGGGAGTGTTGTCCACCAGGACGCTGCGCACCTCGTGGCTGGGCCAGTCCTCGGCGGCGCCGGCGGGGATCACCTCGGCGCGGGTGAGCAGCTGCAGCACACTGCGGGTGCCGTTGAACACGCCGTGCGGTGTGTCGGCGGTGATGGTCAGCGTCCCGTCGACCTCGAGCCGGTAACCCTCCTCGCCGAGACCCAGCTCGTCCAGGCCGAGGCGAATATCGCCCTCCTGGGCCTGCCCCGTGTTCACCGGGACCTGGGTGCCGGTGAGGTTCTCCAGCTCCTCGGCAACGGTCTCGGCGACAGTGGTCAGCTCCTCATCGGCGTCCCCAGGCAACACGATGTGCCCGCCGAGGGTGAAGTCCTCACCCGCGGGATCGGCGTCCCACTCCTTCAGCGCGGGCACGACCTGCATATCAGAGACATCGCCGTCGTCGGTCTCCGGTGCGGCCGAGGCCGGCACGGCGGTCACGGCCAGCCCGGCGAGCAGCGCTGGGGCTGCCAGCAGGGTGGTCAGTCTTCTGGTGGGCATCTCTTCTCCTCCTCGAGACGTGTGGTGGCGCGGACGGTCCGCGCCGGTCAGGCGGTGTCCATGCGGTCGAAGCTGGGTGCGGGCGGGAACGGCGCGTGGGGTTCGCTCTGGTACCACCAGGCGGTGGAGGCGATGTCGTCCTGCAGTGGGCGGTAGCGTTCCAGCCCTTCCTGCGGGCTGGCGAACCCGAGCGCCTGCACGGTGACCCGGATCCTGCGGCTGAACCGGAT
>DXBY01000269.1 GCA_019116305.1 Candidatus Ruania gallistercoris
CTCAAGTCTGATCCGGGCCGGCTCGCCACAGTGCTGCACACCACCGCCCAGGCGGTCAGCGACTGCAACACGCTGCTCTCCCCGTTCCTGCCGCACTCCGCCCAGCAGGTGCACGAGGTGCTCGGCGGCACCGGCGAGTTCGCCCCGCAGCCGCGGATCGAGGAGGTCACCGACCTCGACGACGACAGCCGTCAGTACCCGGTGATCACCGGCGACTACCGGGCATTCCCGGCCTGGGAGTCCCGCCCGGTCACCGCGGGGACCCCGATCGCCAAGCCGACCCCGGTGTTCACCAAGCTGGACGAGTCGGTGGTGGAGGAGGAACTCGACCGGCTGCGGGTGAAAGCCTGATGGCGCGCACGCGCGAACGAGGGTTCCCGCCCTCGCCCGAGCCGCTGCCGGCTCCGGTGGTGGACAACCACACCCACCTGGAGTCGATCGCAGGTGTCCTGCCCGACGACGTCACCGACCCTGGGATCGCCGGGCACCTCTCCCGGGCCGAAGCAGTGGGCGTACGGGCGCTCGTGCAGATCGGTTGCGACCTGGACTCGGCCGCGGTGAGCGTGGCAATGGCTGCTGAGCACCGCCAGGTGCTGGCCGGGGTGGCGATCCACCCGAACGAGGCCGTGCTGCATGCAGGGGTGCGCGAGATCGCTCCGGACGGGCTGGAGCCGGACCCGGCGCCCCGGCACGATCGGGGACTGGACGAGGCGATCGAGCAGATCGCTGAGCTCGCCCGGGCCGACCGGGTGCGCACCGTGGGGGAGACCGGGTTGGACTACTTCCGCGCCGGCCCCGAGGGCCGGGCTGTGCAGCGGGAGTCCTTCCGCGGGCATATAGCCCTGGCCAAGGAGCTCGGCCTGCCGCTGCAGATCCACGACCGAGAAGCGCATGCGGACGTGCTCGAGGTGCTCGCTGCCGACGGTGCCCCGGAGGTGACGGTGTTCCACTGCTTCTCCGGGGACGCCGAGATGGCCGCCGAGTGTGTGCGCCGCGGCTACTACCTCTCCTTCGCCGGCAGCGTGACCTTCCGCAACGCCCACGAGGTCCGCCGTGCGGCGATCGAGACCCCGCTCAGTCACGTCCTGGTCGAGACCGACGCCCCGTACCTGACCCCGCACCCCTGGCGGGGCCGGCCGAATGCCCCGTACGTGCTCGCCGACACGGTACGGGCCCTCGCCGAGGCCAAGGAAGCGGACCTGACCGAGGTGTGCTCCGCCGTCGACGGTAACGCCGAGAGCCTGTACGGGCCCTGGTGACCCCATCGCCCGACCCGACCCGCCGGCATCTCGCGAGGGTGACCTGAGTGTCGATTCCTGCCCGATTCTCGACATCGAGGCCACCCTCGCGGGACCGCCGCGCTGCCCGATCGGGTGGCGTCCGGAGCGTGACCTCGTGCACAGGTTCGCGGTCGGCACTGGAAATCGAGGTCACGAATCGGTTACGGTCTTTGTCAGCCCGTCCCTCCCGGGCTTGACACAGCCAGAACAGGACCCCTCCTCCGTGCCCGCTGCAAACTCCACGTCGCGCCATCGCGCAGACGCCCCCGTCACCACTACGTTGCCCCGCTCGCTGCGCCGCGCCCTCGGCGCCGGTGGGTTGGCGGTCGTCCTGGCCGGCTCGCTGGCGTTCGCCGCGAATCAGCCGGGTGGCGATGCCGATACCGACGCCGCCGACCCGTTCGCCGGCTCCGCTGAGGGGGCCGAGTCCTACATGGCCGGTCGCAGCGAGTTGTGGAACCAGGCTTCCCGCAGCGGTGAGGGTGAGCGCGAGCTGCCGCCCGGTCTGCTGGACGAGGCCGGCCCCGCCGTGCAGTTCCAGGCCACCGTGGACGGGGAGACCTACGACATCGAGTCCAACGCCGCCACTGTGGCCGATGCGCTGATCGACAACGGCATCGTGGTGGGTCTGGACGACAACGTCTCGGTGCAGATGAACAGCCGGCCCACCGACGGGGCGGAGATCTCCATCGAGCGGGTCGGCACCCAGTACGGGACCGAGACCGAGACGCTGGACTACGAGACGGTGCGGGAGGAGACGTCCTCGCTGCCCCGCGGCACCGAGGAGGTGGAGACCGAGGGGCAGGAGGGGTCCCGGGTCATCGCCTACACCGCTGAGTACCGCGACGGGGAGGAAGTCTCCCGGGAGATCCAGGCCGAGATCATGGTCTCCGAGCCGGTGGACGAGGTGATCCTGGTGGGCACGGCGCCGCCGGCGACCACCAGCTCGGGCTCCTCGGGCTCCTCCGGGTCCTCGGGTTCTTCCGGATCCTCGGACTCCTCCGACAGTGAGCCCAGTGCCCCCTCGGGCGACTACTCGGGCAGTGATCCGCGCTCGATCGCCCAGGAGCTGCTCGCTGCCCGTGGCTGGGGCTCGGACCAGTGGAGCTGCCTGGACAGCCTCTGGCAGCGGGAGAGCAACTGGAACCCGCACGCACAGAACCCCTCCTCGGGCGCCTACGGCATCCCGCAGTCGTTGCCCGGTTCGAAGATGGCCTCGGCTGGTTCGGACTGGCGCACCAACCCGGCCACCCAGATCACCTGGGGCCTGAACTACATCTCCGGCCGGTACGGCACCCCGTGCGGGGCCTGGGGTCACTCCCAGTCGGTGGGCTGGTACTGAGGGCGGGCGGTCCTCGCCCTCCGGAGCCATACCGTTTCATTGCCGACGGCGGACCATTCGTTGGCATGAAGGGTCGCCTGGTGTGCCTGTGCTCACAGGATTGACCGATTGTGTTGACCTGACACATAACGATCTGGTTACAGTCGAACGTTCGACAGCGCGTCCTGCTTTGATGCGGCCGCCTGTTGTGCTCCCTCCCCCTCTCGACCGTAGGACTTCAGCACGTGACTTTCTTCGACCGATTCCGCCGTTCCGATGCCGCGCAGGATGCTGACGCCTCTCAGGGTGCTGACGCCGCGCAGAGCGCCGATGCCGCCGAGGTCGGTCCGACCGAGACGACGGACAGCCCAGACCTGGACCAGACCACGGAGCTCGACCTCGGCTGGGGCACTGGTGCACCAGCGGCTGGTGAACCCGATGCTGGTGAACCGGAGGCGGAGGATGCCGGGATCGCCGCCCTCGGTGGTACCGACGACGCCGATGGGGCCGACACCCTGGCCGACGATGCGGCACCCGAGACTGCAGCTGCGGCGGGTGCCACCCGGCCCCGACCGCGCCGGGCGCGCCGCCGGGTGCTGTTCGGCACCGCTGCGGCCACGGTGCTGCTGTTGGCCGGCTCCGGCGCCGTGGTGGCCTCGGCGCACAAGACCGTCGAGGTCGACCTGGACGGAGAGAGCTACACCTTCAGCACCTTCGCCGGCTCAGTGGACGGGCTGCTGGAGGAGGCAGGCATCGAGGTCGGCCCGCACGACTCGGTGGTCCCGGGCGCGGAGGAGTCGCTCAGCGACGGGTCGGACGTGGTGGTCCGGACCGGCGAGCAGATCACCATCACCGCTGATGGGGAGCAGAGTCAGGTATGGACCACGGCACTGACCGCTGGCGAGGCGCTGAACCAGTTCCTCGCCTCCGGGCGGGACGTCTCCCTGGAAGCCTCTCGGTCCGGCGACGGGCGCACTGAGCTGGAGCTTCCGCTGGTCACCGACGGTCCGGTCACGATCGTGGCCGACGGGGACGAGCGCACCGTGCAGGTGGACGGCAGCGCCACCCTCGGGCAGGTGCTGGTCCGCGCCGAGATCGAGCTGAACCCTCGGGACGAGACCGTGGTGACTGCGGGGGAGGACGGCGCGCCGGTGGTGACCGTGGTCCGGCACACTACCGAGACCCGCACCCGCACCAGGGCGATCGAGCACGACACGGTGCAGCGGGAGACCGACGATCTTTATCAGGGGCAGTCTCGCGTGGTCGACGAGGGCAGTGACGGCGAGCGCACGATCACCCTGCAGGACCACCTCGTGGACGGTGAGGTCGTCTCCACCAAGCGGCTGGACACCGAGGTGACCACCCAGGCCGAGGACCGGGTGGTCGAGGTCGGCACCGCCGAGCGGCCGGCACCGGAGCCCGAGCCGGAGCCGGAGCCGGAGGAGAACTCCGGGGACTCGGGGAGCTCTGGGGACTCCGGGAGTTCAGAGGACTCTGGGGACTCCGGTGATTCTGGCGACTCCGGCGACTCGGGAGACTCCGGCAGCTCCGGTGACGCCGGCAGCGGCGTCTGGGCCGCGCTCGCCGAGTGCGAGTCCGGAGGCGACCCGACCACGAACACGGGCAACGGGTACTACGGCCTCTACCAGTTCTCCCTGCCGACCTGGCAGGCGATGGGCGGCTCCGGCCTGCCCAGCGAGGCGTCCGCGGCCGAGCAAACCCAGCGTGCCCAGGCGCTGCAGGCGCAGAGCGGCTGGGGCCAGTGGCCCGCCTGCGCCGCCCAGCTCGGCCTGCTCTGATGGCGCGGCTGCGCTGATCCCGCTGCTCCACACTCCAGCGGAATCCACATCGGGTCCGGGAATCCCCTTCGCACCGGATTCCCAGGCGCGCAGTGGATTCTGTGCCGCGGGTGGAGGGAGGGCAGCTGGGCGTCCGGGTCGCCGGCGGGCTGCTGCCCAGTAGGCTCGTCGTTGTGAGCACCTCCGACGCCGAGCGGGACGTCCCCCGGCTGCTGACCGCTTCGAGTGTGCGCGCTCTGGCCGATCGGCTCGGTATCCGGCCCACGAAGGCCCTCGGGCAGAACTTCGTGATCGACCCGGGCACCGTGCGCAAGATCGTGCGTACTGCCGGGGTGCAGCCGGGGGACCAGGTGGTGGAGGTGGGACCGGGCCTCGGCTCGCTCACGCTCGGGCTGCTCGAGGCCGGTGCGCACGTGCACGCCGTGGAAGTCGATCCGGTGCTGGCGGCTGCTCTCGCCGACACTGTGGCCGAGCACGCACCAGGCAGCGCCGACCGGCTCACCGTGGTCGCAGCAGATGCACTCACCGTGGGCACGCTGCCCGGCGAACCCTCGCGGCTGGTGGCGAACCTGCCCTACAACGTGGCCGTGCCGGTCCTGCTTACCCTCCTGGAGCAGCAGCCCAGCCTGCAGGAGGTCCTGGTGATGGTGCAGGCCGAGGTGGCGGACCGTCTCGCTGCCCCGCCCGGCTCGCGCACCTACGGGGTGCCCTCCGTGAAGGCCGCCTGGTACGCCTCTGCGCGCCGAGCGGGCACCATCTCCCGGAGCATCTTCTGGCCGGTGCCGAATGTGGACTCCGCCCTGGTGCGGTTGGTACGCCGCGACCCGCCGCCGAGCACGGCGCCCCGGGAGGAGGTGTTCGCCTGCGTCGATGCTGCATTCGCCCAGCGCCGCAAGACCTTGCGTGCCGCCCTGGCCACCTGGGCCGGATCGGCGCAGCACGCCGAGGAGCTGCTCAGCGCTGCCGGGATCGATCCTGCCAGCCGGGGGGAGCGCCTGGACATCACCCAGTTCGCTGCGCTCGCCTCCGCCCGCACGGCGCTGCAGCAGTCCATCCACCACTCCGAGGGCCTGCGATGAGGTCGGTGCCCACTGTGCAGCAGGCGGTCCACGTGCGGGCCCCCGGCAAGCTCAACCTGGTGCTGCGGGTCGGCGCACAGGAGACGAACGGCTACCACCAGCTGGCTACTGTGTTCCAGGCGGTGTCCTTGTTCGAGGATGTGGTGGCCACTCCGGCCGAGTCGATCAGCACCAGCACCACCGGGCGGTGGGCCGACCAGGTCCGCGATGATGAGAGCAACCTCGCCCACCGCGCCGCCAGTCTGCTCGCCGAGGCCTCCGGCACCCGCACCGGGGTGCACCTGGAGATCACCAAGCGGGTCCCGGTGGCCGGCGGGATGGGTGGCGGCTCCGCGGATGCGGCAGCGACCCTGCTCGCCTGCGACCTGCTCTGGCAGACCGGGTTGGCCCGGGAGGAGCTCGGGCACCTGGCTGCCGAGCTCGGTGCGGACGTCCCGTTCGCGCTCACCGGCGGCACAGCAGTAGGTCTGGGCCGGGGCGATGTGCTCAGTCCCGCCCTTGCCCGCGGCAGCTACCACTGGGTGCTCGCCATCTCCGAGCAGGGCTTGGCCACTCCCGAGGTATTCGACGAATGGGACCGGCTCCACCCAGGGCACCACGAGGCACCGGGTATCGACGACGCCGTGATGGCCGCATTGATCTCCGGTGATGCCCACCGACTGGCCGAGGTGCTGGTGAACGATCTGGGCACTGCCGCGAGCAACCTCGCCCCGGGAGTGGAACGGATCGAGCAGGTGTTCGCAGACACTCCGGCGCTGGCCGCGATCGTTTCCGGCTCCGGCCCCACGGTCGCCGCACTCGCCCCGGACCACCCCACCGCGGTCGAGATCGCCGACACCGTCCGTGCGATGGAGGTGGCCGATGCCGTGGAAGTGGTGACCGGTCCGGCCCCAGGGGCGCGACTGTTGGAGTCGGTGCGCGAGGACGAGGAGTAGCCGCCTCAGCGCAGGATCGTGGCCTGCACGCCCCAGCCGAGCTCGAGCACCCGAACGACCTGCCAGCCGGCAGCCGAAGCCAGTGCGCCGATCGCTTCCGCGTCGCGCAGGTCCCGGCCGATCCGGGCGTAGGAGCGTAGCGACACCTCGTGCGCACCGGGGCCGAGCGCATCCGGGCGACCGGACTCGATCACCACCGCTCGCATGGCTTCGCCCCGCAGCCGGCCGAGCAGGGCGGCCGCCTCGGGGTCGGTCCGGTACGCCAGTGCATGCGCCGCCACCGCCAGGTCCGCCCGGATCCGCTGGTCCGGGCTCGCCCACACCGCAGCGTCCGGATCGGTCATCTCCGCAGTCATCGCCTGGGCGACAGCCTCTTCCTCGCGCAGGACGAGCCGGGCGGGGTGGCTGTGTCGGTGGAGCGCCTCAGCCACAACGTGACCACCCGGGCCGAGCAGCAGCACCTCCCGGGCGTCGGCCCAGACCTCGTCCGCCAGGGCCGCATCGATGAGGAAGGCCAGCGACTCTCCGCTCTCCACCAGCTCCGCTGCCAGCTCACCCGCGTGCTCCGTCGGCTCCTCCGCCGGCCCGGCGGCGGCGACCTGCTCCAGCAGGGTGGCACCGGCGTGCAGCTGCCACGGTGCCCGCCGGCTCTGTACCGCCGGCGCCAGGTGGCCCAGTGCCAGCAGCAGCTCGGCGTCCAGCCCGTCGAACTCCTCGGCGGCGTGCTCATCACCGGCGAGCTCGGCACCGGCTGGGCCGAGCTGGAGCCCGTGCGCGTCGCCGGCCAGCAGGCCGTAGCGCAGCAGCACCGGAAGCAGCAGACGGAACGGGTCGGCGGTCAGCTTGAGCCGGGCAGCGGCGTCGGTGAGTGAGCACCCCGGCCGGTCCGCCACTGCCTCCAGCAGGCCCAGCTGCACGGCGGCACGGGCGGCCAGCCACGGGATCGGGGAGGGAATCGCCGATCGCGCGGACGTACGCCCGCCGGTGTGCCAGTAGCCGGTGACGTTCACCCGGTCCTTGGTCAGGCCGGGTACCTGCTTCAACTGACGCCGGACTGCGAGCAGGGCCCGACTCTCGGCACCGGCCCACACGTACCCGGCGCCGTCGGGCAGGTCGAGGTCCCGGAAGGCTGTGCCGAGAGCGTCCGGGTCCTCCGGGGCCGCCACGATCCAGCTCAGCTGATCACCCTCGCGCACTGCGAGGTCCTGCTGGGCGGCACGATCGGACACGCTCACCACCACCTGGACCGGGGCATCGGTCGGGCGCTCGTCCAGGAATCGCCCGATCGCCGGCAGCGCGGTCTCGTCACCGAGAAGAACGAGCCAGTCCAGGTCGGTCGGCAGCACTGTGGAGGACTTCGGCCCGACCAGGTGCAGATCATCACCCGGACTCGCCTCTCGGGCCCAGCTGGCGGCCGGGCCGTGCCCGTGCAGCACGAAGTCCAGGTCCAGCTCACCGGCTTCGGCGTCCACCCGCCGCGGGGTGTAGTCGCGGGCGATCCGGTTCGTCGAGCGGGTCCACTCGATACCGCGCTCCAGCTGGGTGGGCAGCGCACCGAGCACATCACCGTCGGAGGCGAAGATGAGCTTGACGTGGTCGTCGAAACCCGGACCGGCTGTAGCTGGCCTGCCGAGCGGAACTCTCCAAGCTGCGGTCCGCCGACGGTGACCCGGCGCATCCGCGGGTTCAGGTCCTGGACGCGCCGGACCTGCAACTGCCGGAGGGTGAGCGGATGGGTGCGGAAGGTGCGCGCCATCTCAGCCGAACTGCTCCTCGACGATGTCCAGCAGCTCCACCGTCTCGTCGTAGTCGCCGCGCAGTACCCAGTAGGGGAGGTCGTAGGCACGCTCGTTCTCGAACGCGGGCAGTGCGGCGTACACAGGGTTCTCGGACAGGGTGGCCACATCGGTGGTGTCGCCGTTGAAACCCATCACGAACACGGTCGGCTGGGTGATCACCTGGCCGACCTGTTCGGTGGACAGCTCGAACATGTCCCCACCGCCGCCGTAGACCTCGAAGTCTCCTTCGGCGAAGATCGGTGCCGGCTCGATGCCCAGGTCCGCGAACACCGTCGGCAGGCCCACGCTCTCCACGAGCGCGTACGCGCTGCCGTCGCCCACGATGGACAGGAACGCCGCCGGCAGCTCCGGCGGGGTGATCGCCTCCCGTACCTCGGCCACCCTCGCCTGGTAGGCACTGACGTCTTCGGCGAACACCTCCGGCTTGTCGAACATGTCCTCGGCGAGGAAGGAGTACTGGTCCTCCCAGGTGGTCAGCTCCCGGCCCACCAGCACCGTGGGCGCGATGTCGGAGAGGTCCTCGTAGACGGCTTCCGCCTGGGACAGCGGGAACCCGATCCCCCCTCCGATGATCAGGTCCGGCTCGGTGGCCAGGATGGCCTCCAGATCGAAGCCGTCCACGCTCCACGGGAGGAACTCGGTGCCGTCCTCGGCCGCCTGTTCCTCCCAGAACGGTGAGAACTCGCCCTCCGCAGCGTC
>DXBY01000270.1 GCA_019116305.1 Candidatus Ruania gallistercoris
TGCCATCGGCATGATCGCGACCACGTCTCCGAGCACCACCACCAGGATGAGCAGGAACACCCCGGCCAGGAAGGTGGAGACCCGGGTGCGCGAACCGGACTGCTTCACGTTGATCATCGTCTGCCCGATCATCGCGCAGCCACCCATCCCGCCGAAAAGCCCGGTGACCAGGTTCGCCACCCCCTGCCCCCAGCCCTCCCGGGTCTTGTCGGAGTGGGTGTCGGTGATGTCGTCGACCAGCTTGGCGGTCATCAGTGACTCCATCAGCCCCACCAAGGCCACTGCGAGTGCGACCGGGGCAATGATCTGCAACGTCTCCAGGGTGAGCGGGACGTCCGGGACGAACAGGCCAGGCAGGCTCTCCGGTAGCTCACCCTGGTCCCCGACAGTGGGCACGTCGACCCGCAGCAGCACCACCACGGCGGTGAGCACCACGATCGCCACCAGCGGGGCGGGCACCACCTTGGTGAGCCTGGGGAAGAACACGATGATCGCGATCCCCGCTGCCACCAGCGGGTAGACCAGCCAGGGCACGTCGATCAGCTGCGGGAGCTGGGCGATGAAGATCATGATCGCCAGGGCATTGACGAACCCGACCATCACACTGCGCGGGATGAACCGCATCAGCCGGGCGACGCCGAGCAGGCTGAGCACGATCTGCAGCGCGCCTGCGAGCAGCACCGTGGCCACCAGGTAGTCCATCCCGTACTGCCGGGCGATGGGGGCCACCACCAGGGCGACGGCGCCGGTCGCCGCGGAGATCATCGCGCGCCGGCCGCCGGTGAAGGCGATCGTGACCGCCATCGTGAACGAGGCGAACAGCCCCACCCGGGGGTCCACTCCGGCGATCAGCGCGAACGAGATCGCCTCGGGGATCAGCGCGAGCGCCACCACCAGCCCACCGAGCACCTCGATGCGCAGCAGCCGCGGCGAGCGCAGCACCGCCCGGACCGAGTGCTCCGGGGCATCGGTCGGCGCCCCTGGCGAGGGCGTGGGCGTATGCACTGACATGGGGCAGGTTCCGTTCATGCGTCGGGGCCGGGCGGCCGAAAGGGCGCCGCGCGCCGTCGCACGAACCACTGGGATAGGTGAGCGATGGTCGCGACACCGGGTCGCGTTCGTCTCCCCCGCTCGAACCCAACCCTAACGTGAGGGGAGAGTTCGGGTCCAATCGGCTGCCTGCAGCACCGCCTGCCCCGGGCCCCCTCGGCTACGCCGGGCGCCCTCCGCCGTCGCGAGCGTTACTCTCGGCGCCCGCGCAGCGCCTCGGCGGCCTGCGTGACGTCGTCCGCCACCGAGGCGACCCGGTCGGCGGGCCGCGGTGGTGGCGGACCGTCCTCCGCCGCCCGGGCCGTGGCCCCGGCCTGGATCTGCGGCAGCAGCTGGGCCATCAGCAGTGTGGACAGGGCCGAGCTGTCCCCGGCGGCGGCATCGGTGTTCACCACGATCGGCCGTGGGGCGTGCTCGGCCAGCGTGGTGCCCACATCCAACCGGCGCCGGGCGAGTTCGTAGCCGAGCACGGCACGGTTGTCCCGGTAGGCGGTGGCCAGCTGCTCCTGGGCCTTGGCCTCACCCTGGGCGGCGACCAGCTTGGTGCGCGCCCGGGTCTCGATCTCGTAGCGCACCTGCTGCGCCTCGGTCTCGCGCTCCTCGAGCATCTGGGCGACGTCCTTGCGGGCCTTGTTCAGCGAGGCCTGCACCTCCACCACGCGGGCATCGCGGACCTTCTTCGACCGCTCGATGTCCATCAGCAGGGCGTCGACCTGCCGCTTGCGGGTCAGCTCCCACTCCTTCTCATAGGCGATCAGCTCCTTGGCGACCCGCTCCCGGGTGGCCAGGTGCTCCCGGTACTGGTCCGGGAGCTGCACGTCCGGGATGTTGCAGCCCATGATCTGCACCCCGTACCGGGTGAGCTGGTGGTTCAACAGCTCCTGCATGTCCTGCACATCGCTGCCGCGCAGGTCGTAGGCAGCCTCGGTGCGCACCCGGCGGCTGCGCTGGCGGATCGCGTCCTGGACCGAGTTGCTCAGCACCAGGTCGAAGTTGCCGGCACCGATAGTCTGCACGAACCGGATCGCATCGACGATCCGGAACCGGAGGAAGAACTCGATCGACTTCAGCGGCACGTTCTCCTGCGTGGGTGAGGACAGCACCGGCGCGGTGTAGGGAATCTCCGTGGTCACGTCCACCACGTAGGCCACCCGCTTCCACGGGTGCCACAGGTAGTGCCGACCCGGGGAGAGCCCGGGCCCGCTGATCGCCCCGAACGAGGTGAGCACCCCCACGGTGCCTTCTTCGATCTCCACGATCGAGGAACGCCACCACCACACCACCGAGAGCAGGAACGCCACGACCGCCACGATGATCGCGAGCCCGCCGAGGTTGCTGCTCTCGCCGGCGGCGAGCATCAGCCCGCTGACCAGCGCCCACAGCCCGAACCAGATCAGTGAGGTCCACCGCAGCCCGCGCTTGTCTCGCGGGATCACCACCGGCACCAGGGCACCGGAGTCACCACCGCGCAGCAACCGGGCGACGTTGCTCCAGTCGGAGACCGCCTCCTTGATCGAGCTGGTGCCGCGGCTGCGGAACGCCTGTGCGGCCTGGTCCATCACCTGCTCAGTCATCGCTGGCCTCCTCCTCGGTCGCGCTCTCCCCGCCCAGGTCGGCGAGCTGTGCTGCCGTCCGTTCATCGGTCACCGACTGCCGGATCTCGTCCAGGCGCTGCTCGCCTTCGGGATCGACCTGGGACTCCGAGGCCGGCAGGATCTCCACCTCGGTCTGCTCCGGCGCCTGCAGGAGTCCTTCGATCTCCCCCTCCCGGGCGGACACCCGCTCGGCGATGTCGGCCCGGCGGGCGCGGATCGCGGTCATGTCCTCCTCGGAGAACAGCTTCTCGTCGTGACCACCGACCAGCTGACCGGCAATGGCCAGGAAGTCCACGCCGTCGGACTGCTCCCCCACCCGCACGATCTGTGGCAGGGAACCGGACAGGCGCTCCATCTTCTCCAGCTTGTCCTGCTGGTAGCGGTAGTCCAGAATCTCCGGAGCCAGCGCCGCGCTGAGTGCGCGGATGTCCAGCGCCTGCGCCTCCAGCAACGCCGCGTTCGCGTTCGCGGTGGACTCCGACTCCACGAACCGCTGCCGCGCCAGGGCGTTCGCCCGGTTGGTCTCCCGCTCCAGTGCAGTGTCCATCTGCGCCTGGTAGCGGGCGATGTCGGCCTGGATCGCGGACAGGTTCTCGTTCAGGGAGGCGAGGTCGCGGTTCAGGTCACCCTCGTTCTGCTCCTTCTTCAGGTTCAGCTCGTAGTCGTAGGTGTAGGCCTCCTTGGCCACCCGGAGCATCTCCGGGGCGGCCAGGTCCATCCGGTACTCCTGCGCGGAGGGTTCGGCGTGGGTGATGTTCGCCGTGGTCAGCTCGACGGCGGGGGCGAACTGGGCGTTCAGCTGTTCCAGCAACCGTGAGGTGCTCTCCCCCACGAGGTCGTAGATGCCGGAGGCCTCCTGCTCGTAGATCAGCGAGCGCGTGGTCTCCGAGACCGCGTTGTTGAGCTTGTCCTGGAAACCGTTCACCGCACCGAGCACGAACACGAACTCCCGCGCGTTGGCGATCCGGAACTGCAGGAACAGGTCCACCGACGCCTGCACCCCGGACTTGGTGGGCGCCTGGCGGATCGGCGCGTTGAACGGGTACTCCCGGGTGGTGTTGACGATGTAGGAGACCCGCTTCCACGGGTTCCACAGCGTGACCCGGCCGGGGCCAACCTCGGCCTCGACCTTGCCGAACCTGCTCACCAGGGCGGTGCAACCCTCCGGCACCATCACCATCCCCTGGCGCCACCACATGAACGCCGCGAGCAGCACGACCAGGACCCAGTAGTGCGGGCCGAACACCTCGTCGGTGAGCCCGAAGGGCAGCAGCACCACGGCGCCGATGCCGCCGAGCACGGCGAGCAGGATGACCAGCAGCATCGAGCGCAGCTTGCGTCCCTTGGGCATCACCATCGGGGTGATCACGTGCACCGGACCACCAGGGCCGGTCTCGAACCGGCTGCCGCTCAGCTTCTCCGCGGCATCGTCCAGCGAGACGTGCTCGGCCTCGATCCGGGTGCCAGGGGAGCTGCCCTCCTCCCGCGCCGCGGGGAAGTCCCGCCGGTCGAGGGTGACACCGGCGTCAGCACCCTCTCCGCCGAACCTCTCCTGCACGCCCTGCCGCACTGCGTCCCCGGCAACCTGTTTCGCCGCATCGAGGAACCGCCCCGCACCTGTGCTCACCGCGGGCCCCTTTCCCTGTACTTCCGTCTGCCCGGGCCCACCTTCTCACAGCACGGCAGCGCGCAGGCTCGAACGGCGACGGCGGGACTCACCGTTGCCGCCGACGTTCGGCTCTGCTAAGGGAGCAGCAGGTGTCCGGTTCAGTCGTCGGTGAGGAGCAACCGGAAGACGACCTCACCGATGCCCTCGTCCTCGATGTTCTCCAGGATCCCGTTCGAGGTGAAGCCCAGGTGCACATGCCAGGCCTGCGGCTCCGGCTCATCGGTCTGGGAGGAGCTGAGCAGCGCCACGTACCCCTCGTCGCGCAGGTGGTCGGCCAGGGCGCCGATCATCTGCCGGGAGTAGCCCTTGCCACGGTGATCCTCGGCGATCTCGATCTGGCAGAGGAACGGGACGGTGGCCCAGAGCACGGCGAAGTGCAGCATGCCCACGACCTTCCCGTCCACCTCCAGCACCATCGCCTCACCGTTCCCGATCAGCCGGTTCCAGGCCTTCTCGCTGGGCCAGGGGTCGAGGGTACGGAGGGCGTCGAGGTCAGAGGTCTGCGCGAGTCGAGTAGTAGCCATGCGGTCACCGTAGAAGGCCGACAGCGCAACTCACCAGAGTATTACCGCTCCGGCGGGCCCTAGAATCCTCTCGATGCCCTCCGATCCACTGCACCGGCTCTCCTCCCGTCAACGCGACCTCCTCGAGGCCTGGCTGCCGGGGCTGGACGTGCGGGCGGACCTGAGCTGGGGCCTGGTCGCCACGACGGTACTGGAGATCCGGGCCGCCGACGGCACCCATGGCATCGTCAAGGCCGGCGGCCCGGCCGACCATCACATCGCTCGGGAGATCCGCGCGCACCTGAACTGGCTCACGCCGTGGACCAGCGCCGGCCTGGCACCGGAGCTGCTGCACCACGACAGGGAAGCGAAGGTGCTCGTCACCCGGTACCTGCCGGGTGAGCTGGTCCAGGGTCATCCGGCCGAGCAGGAGTGGGAGACGTATCGGCAGGCCGGCCGGCTGCTGGCGACGTTGCACGGTCAGCTCGCTGTGCTGGACACCGAGTTCCACGCTCAGCAG
>DXBY01000271.1 GCA_019116305.1 Candidatus Ruania gallistercoris
GCAACCTACCGTCCGCGATCGCGGTCCTGCGCCCCGTGCAGCGGGGAGTTGTCCCCGTGCGGCACAGTTCAGGTGGTGGTGACCGAGTCGAGCAGCTCCTCGCAGCCGGTACCGATCACGTCCTCCTGGCCGGTCCACTGGCAGGAGATCATCAGCAGCTCGCCCGCACCGATGAGGAACGTCGAGTCCACGGTGAAGTCGTGGTCGGCGTACTGCTGCTGCTCGCGGATGGCGGGCACCCCGGCGACCTCGGTCTCATGCTGGTCGCTCGCGGTGATGCCGGCCTCCTCGTGCCACTGCGCCAGATAGGCGTCGACCTGCTTGCCGTCGACTTCCCCGCAGTCATCGGTCAGCGGTACCGAGAGCTGCGGGTAGTGCACCACGACGAGCACCTCCACGCCTGTGCCGGGCTGCTGCGGCATGAAGTAGCTGGCCGAGTACTCGGGCTCCAGCGGTGCGATCTGGGTGAGCCCGCTGGCCTCGGCGAAGCCGTCCGGGACGGTCCAGGTCAGGTTTGCGAGCTCGGGTGGTGGCTCGGCACTGCACTCTCGCAGCTGCGGCGGGACGGTCTCTGCGGCTGGCGTCGGTTCATCGGCCCCGGTCGGGGATCCAGCGGGACCGTCCGGATCGTCCGGCCGGTCGCTGCCGGAGCCGGCACAGCCGGCGAGGCAGAGCAGCGCACTGCCCACCGCAGCGGCTGTACGCAGCCCGACCATCGCCGTCGAGCGGTCCCGGCGGGCACTCACCGGTCCGGGTAGCCCAGCTCCTCACCGACGGTGTGCACCCGGATCGAGTTCGTGGACCCGGACACCCCGGGCGGCATCCCGGCGACCACGACCACCATGTCTCCTTCGGTGCCGTGTCCGGAGCCCTTCAGCACCACGTCCACCTGGCTGATCATGTCGTCGGTGTGCTCCACCTGCGGCACGGTGAAGGTCTGGATCCCCCAGCTGAGGGCGAGCTGGTTGCGCACCTCCGGCACCGGGGTGAAGGCCAGCAGCGGGATCGCCGAGCGCAGCCGGGACATCCGCCGGGCGGAGTCGCCGGACTGGGTGAAGCAGGTCAGGTACTTCACCCCCAGGGTCTCCCCGATCTGCGCCGCGGCCTTGGTGATCACCCCGCCGCGGGTGTGCGGGGTGGCGCGCAGCTTGGCGATCCGCTCCAGGCCGTGCTCCTCGGTGTTCTCGATGATCCGGGCCATGGTGCGCACGCACTCGATCGGGTACTCACCCACACTGGTCTCCCCGGAGAGCATCACCGCGTCCGCCCCGTCCAGCACCGCGTTGGCACAGTCGGAGGCCTCGGCGCGGGTGGGCCTCGGGGCGCTGATCATCGACTCCAGCACCTGGGTGGCCACGATCACCGGTTTGGCGTTGCGCAGGCACATCTCGGTGGCCCGCTTCTGCACCATCGGCACCTGCTCCAGAGGCAGCTCCACGCCGAGGTCGCCGCGAGCCACCATGATGCCGTCGAAGGCGTCGACGATCTCGGCGAGGTTCTCCACGGCCTGCGGTTTCTCGATCTTCGCGATCACCGGGACCTGGATGCCCTCCTCGGCCATGATCGCGGCAACGTCGGCGTAGTCGGCAGCGGAGCGGACGAAGGAGAGCGCGATGAAGTCCGCGCCCTGGTGCAGGCCCCAGCGCAGGTCCTCGGTGTCCTTCTCGGACAGGGCCGGCACGTTCACCGCCACACCGGGCAGGTTCAGTCCCTTGTTGTTCGAGACCGGTCCGGGCACCTCCACCCGGGTGGTCACCCGCGGGCCGGTGACGTCGGTGACCCGCACCGCCACCCGGCCGTCGTCGATGAGGATCGCATCGCCCGGCTTCACGTCCCCCGGCAGTCCCTTGAACGTGGTGGACACCAGCTCCTTGGTGCCCGGCACGTCCTCAGTGGTGATGGTGAACGTGTCGCCCTCGGCGAGCTCGTGCTTGCCTTCGACGAACCGGCCGAGCCGGATCTTCGGGCCCTGCAGGTCCACCAGGACCGCAACGGCACGCCCGGAGGCCTCGGCCGCCTCCCGGACTCGCGCGATCACCTTGGCGTGGTCGTCGGCGTCGCCGTGGCTACGGTTGATCCGCGCCACGTCCATCCCGGCATCGACCAGCGCCTGGACCATCTCGGGGGACTCGGTGGCGGGCCCCAACGTGCACACAATCTTGGCTCTACGCATACCCCAAACCCTATGCCCTCGACGGGCGATTCCGTACCGCCCGATCACACCGTGAGAGAGACCGTGTCCGGGGTGATCGGGGCCGGCAGATCACTGCTGCCGCGCAGGTAGGCATCGGCCGCTGCGGCTGCCGACCGGCCCTCGGCGATCGCCCAGACGATCAGCGACTGTCCCCGACCGGCGTCCCCGGCCACGAACACCCGCTCCTGGCTGGTGCCGAAGGCCTCGTCCCGCACGATCCGACCGCGCTCGTCCACCTCGAGGTCGAGCTGGTCCACCAGGCCGCCGGTGGGTACCCCGGTGAAGCCCATCGCGAGCAGCACCAGCTGGGCGGGGATCAGCTTCTCGGTCCCGGCAACCTGCTCCAGCCGCCCGTCGGTGACGGTCACCTCCACCACCCGCAGGTGACTGACCCGGCCGCGGTCGTCGCCGACGAACTCCACAGTGGAGGTGGCGTACACCCGCTCACCGCCCTCCTCGTGCGCGGAGGCAACCCGGTAGAGGTTCGGGTAGGTCGGCCAGGGCTGGCCCGGCGGACGGTCCTCGGTGGGCCGGGGCATGATCTCCAGCTGGGTCACGCTCGTGGCGCCCTGCCGGTGCGCTGTGCCCAGGCAGTCCGCACCCGTGTCACCGCCGCCGATGATCACCACGTCCTTGCCGGCGGCAGTGATCTGGCCGGGCACGTACTCACCGTGACTGGCCCGGTTGGCCTGCGGCAGATACTCCATCGCCTGGTGGACTCCGGCCAGCTCGCGGCCCGGCACCGGTAGCTCCCGGCGCACAGTGGCACCCACGGCGAGCACCACTGCGTCGTAGCGTTCCAGCAGGTCGCTACCGGTCAGGTCCCCGGAGCCGGCCGCCACCCCGGGCCGGAACCGGGTGCCCTCAGCTGCCATCTGCTCCAGCCGCCGGTCCAGATGCCGCTTCTCCATCTTGAACTCCGGGATGCCGTAGCGCAGCAGCCCGCCGATCTTGTCCTCGCGCTCGTACACGGCCACGGTGTGCCCGGCGCGGGTGAGCTGCTGGGCAGCTGCCAGCCCGGCCGGGCCGGAGCCGATCACCGCCACGGTGTGCCCGGTGAGCCGGTCCGGGATCTGCGGTGTGACCAGGCCGCGGTCGAACGCCTCGTCGATGATCGACTGCTCGATGTTCTTGATCGTCACCGCGGGTTGGTTGATGCCGAGCACGCAGGCGGTCTCGCACGGCGCCGGGCAGAGGCGGCCGGTGAAGTCCGGGAAGTTGTTCGTGGCGTGCAGCCGGTCGATCGCCTCCTGCCAGCGGCCGGTGCGGGTGAGGTCGTTCCACTCCGGGATGAGGTTGCCCAGCGGGCAGCCGTTGTGGCAGAACGGGATCCCGCAGTCCATGCACCGGCCGGCCTGTCGGGTCAGCGCGGCGGCGTCCTCCTCCCGCCGGGCGTAGACCTCTTTCCAGTCCAACAGCCGCACCGGAACCGGGCGCCGGGCGGGCAGCTCGCGGTCACGCACCTTCAGAAATCCGCGTGGGTCAGCCATGGGTCGCCTCCAGTACTCGGTTCCAGACCTCGGGTTCGGTAGCGTCCGCGCCGTCGGCACGGGCTGC
>DXBY01000272.1 GCA_019116305.1 Candidatus Ruania gallistercoris
CTGCCATCGGGCATGATCCGGTGGTTGCGCAACACCCCGTCCTGTTTCGCCCCGAGCCGGGCGATCGCGGCACGGGACTGGTGGTTGTGCCAGTGCGTGCGGAACTCCACGGCCAGGCACCCCAGCTCCTCAAAGGCACGCCGGAGCAGGAGGAGCTTGGTGGCGGGGTTGACCGGTCCACCCTGCACGTGCCGACCGAGCCAGGTGCTGCCGATCTCGAGTCGGCGGTGGGTCTCGTCCAGGTTCAGGTAGGTGGTCACGCCGACGGCGGCGCTCGAGCGGGTATCGATGATCGCCCAGGGGGCAACGCGGCCGGCCGCATGCTCGGCCAGGCGGCGATCGATGTCCGCCGCCATCTCCTCCGGGGAAGGGATGGCGGTGTACCAGGTGCGCCACAGCTCGCCCGGGCGCACCGCGGCGGCCAGATCGTCCCGGTGCCGCTGGTCGAGGCGTTCCAGCCGCACAACGGTGTGCTGCATCGTCGGAGCGTCCGCGAAGGTCACGCGAGCGAGCCTACCGGGAGGCACTCAGCTGCCGCGAAGGTCCACCCGCCGCAGCCGCTCGACGCGCTCGGGTGCCGGGGCGCAGGTGCCCGCGTGGAAGTCGGCCGCGAAGGTGGGCACCCGCTGGTCCCAGTACGCAGCACCGGCAAGGATCGTGTCCCAGTACTCGGCGGAGAGCACCCCGCGGGCGACGTCCGCGGCGTCGGTGAACTCGGTGCGGCCGAGGAAGGCGAGCACGCGCCCGGCCGGTGCCGGGTGGGGCGAGTAGGGCGCCACCAGATGGGTGATGTCAGTGGTCGTGTAGCGCCGCTCCCGGTCCCGCAGGGCGGCCAGCTCCCCGGGGCCGACCGGGATGCAGACACCGTTGGCGCTCCGGCCGGCGCCCGGGCGCAGGTTGCCGAGCAGGATCCGGGGAGGCCGGCGCCCGTCGGCGGCGTAGTAGGCCTTGTCACTCTGGCTGCCGTCGTTCGGGAAGGCCACGTCGAAGCAGCGGACCAGGCCTTCGGCAGCGGCGGGGATGCAGTGCTGCGGGTCGACCTCGGGCACGGTGCGCTGCAGCGATCGCGGATCGAGCAGGGAGCCGTAGCCGAACACCCAGGTCGACGGAGGTGCCTGGCCTCTCACGCCCGTTCCGCGCCCGTCCGGGTAAGCTTGTCCGGGTTGGAGATCTGCTGCAGGCTCCGCAGGCGTCCACTCGGGCCGAGATCGAAGGTGAGCAGATCCTGCCGGCCGACCTGGCGGACGTCCAGGCCGGGCGCCCCGTTGATGTCGACGATGGTGGCTCGCATCGGCGCCTCGGGGTGCTGGGCCTGGGCGGTGGCGTAAATACCGGCGTAGAACCGTCCGATCCGCGCCGCGCCGTAGATCGGTCGAAGTGCCGCGCGGACCTTTCCTCCGCCGTCGGTCCAGAGGATCGCGTCGTCCTCCAGCAGCCGGAGCAGGGTCTCGATCTCGCCCCGTTCGATCGCCGTGACCAGCTGGGCGAGCATAGCCGGGTCCGCTGCCCGCGGCGGGGGCGCCTCCGGGTGCACGTCCAGCCGGCGCTCGGCCCGGGAGACCAGCTGACGCACGGCTGCCGGGGTCTTGTCCAGGATCTCGGCGATCTCCACTGCGGTCATCGCGAACGCCCGGTGTAGCACGAGCGCTGCGCGCGCCTCCGGGCTGAGCTGCTCGGCCAGGTGCAGCAGGCCGATGGAGAGCAGTTCCCGCTGGGCGACGACCTCGTCGGGGAGCAGGTCGGTCGCCACCGGTTCCGGTAACCACGGCCCCGGGTACTCCTCCCTGCGAGCCGCCGCCGTGCGCAACCGATCGATGGAACGGCGCACGCAGACCGTGGTCAGCCAGGCCTCCCAGCTCCGCACGTCAGCTCCCCGCTCAGCGCGGACCGCCTCCAGCCCGACCTCGGAGACGACGTCCTCCGCGTGGCCGTAGTCGCCCAGTATCCGGTAGGCGATACCGAGCAGTCGCGGTTGCTCGGACTGCCAGGCGCGGGCCGCGACGCTGGGGGCGGTCATACTCCTCACCGTAGCGGCGCGGCCCGGCACCGTCACACCAGCGGATGCTTATCATCCACAGGTGGGGCCATCTCGGTGGTGATGGCGATCCGGTTCCACACGTTGATCGTGGCGATCGCCATCACCAGACCGCCGAGCTCGGACTCGTCGAAGTGCGCTGCTGCTGCTGCCCAGATCTCGTCGGTGACCGTGTCCGGTCCGAGCTTGGTGACGGCGTCGGTCAGCGCCAGCACCGCCCGTTCCCGGGCGTCGAACATGTTCGGGGCGTGCTGCCAGGCGGAGACGGCGAACAGCTTGCGGGTGGGGATGCCGCGCTTCTGGCCGTCGGTGGAGTGCATGTCCACGCAGTAGGCGCAGCCGTTCAGGATGGAGGCGCGCAGCTTGATCAGCTCGTACAGGAGCGGGTCCACGGACTTGCGCGCGTATCCCTCCATCCCGATCACGGCGGCGTAGCCGAGCTTGTTCGTACGGCTCATCTCGATACGGGGCATGGGTGCGTCCCTTTCTGCAGTTCGGGCACGGTGTCGCCCGGCCCATCGGTCGACGCTGTTCGGCGTCACCAGGTGTGTCGGGCCGGGACTGCGGAGTGTGACACCGGGCCGCTGGGAGCCGCACTCCCATTAGGCTCACCGGGACGGAGGTGGCGAGATGACGACGCTCGATGCTGTGCTGGCCGAGCTGGCCACGCTGGAGGACCCGGCGATCCGGGCGGTGAACGAGCGCCACGGTGACGAGCACGGCGTGAACCTCACCAGGCTCCGTGCAGTGGCGAAACGGCTGAAGACCAACCATGAGCTCGCCGTCGACCTCTGGCAGACCGGAGGGGCCTCCGCCCGGCTGCTCGCCCTGCTGATCTGCCGGCCGAAGGCGTTCGGACGCGAGGAGCTGGACCGGATGCTCCGCGAGACGCGCACGCCGAAGGTGCATGCCTGGCTGGTCAGCTACGTGGTGAAGAAGAGTCCGCACGCCGAGGAACTGCGCCTGGCCTGGCTGTCCGACCCCGATCCGCAGGTGGCCAGCGCAGGCTGGGAGCTCACCAGCGAGCGCGTGGCGAAGACGCCCGACGGGCTGGATCTGCCGGCTCTGCTCGACGAGGTGGAAGCGGAGCTGACCGGCGCTGCGGACCCACTGCAGTGGGCAATGAACGAGACACTGGCCACCATCGGTATCCACCACGCGGGCGAGAGGGAGCGTGCCGTGGCGATCGGCGAGCGGCTGGAAGTACTCAAGGACTACCCCACCTCCCCCGGCTGCACCTCACCCTATGCGCCGGCGTGGATCGCGGAGATGGTGCACCGGCGCTCGGGCGCCTGAAAGCGCGACGCACGGGCAACGCCGCGGGCTCAGTGCACCGCGCTGCGGTCGATGCCGAGCGTGGCGACCAGGTCCTCATGCAGCTCGAACCAGACCCGGTGGCAGGAGTCGACGTCCAAACGGTCCGCCCAATCGTGCTCGCCGGCCTGTGCCCGGCCCAGCGCGGTGGCGAACCGCTCGTCGTAGCCGCCGAACCGCGGCAGCACTGCCCTCAGGCGCGCCACCAGGGGCACGAGCTCGCGGCTCAGCGCCGCCAGCTCGGCCAGCACTCGCTGGTCCCAGACGGGGTCGCGGTGATCGTTCGGGGCGAGCGCATCGGTGCCGGTCGGTCGCAGCTGCCAGTCGGTACAGGCCCGCAGCAGGCGAGCGTTGCACGGGAGGAACTCCCGGTAGACGGCGGCCACCTCCCCGCCGGGATCGGCCTCCTGGCGTTCTTCGGCGAGCAGGCGTTCGTTCTCGACCCTGCCGCGCTCGGTCAGCGACCAGCCCCCGAGGTCACCGAAGGCGGTGTGCTGCACCCAGCCGCGGCTCTCGGCATCGAGCAGCGCCTCGGTGACCAGGCCGCCACCCTGGCCGGTGTAGTCCTGGCCGGTGCTGGCGTTGCCACCGCTCTCCTCGCCGGCGCTGTCGCCACCGAGGCTGGCCGCGATCGCAGCGGCATCGGCGAAACCCAACAACCGCACCGCATGCAGCAGCACGGACACCTCCTCTGCCATCACGGGGCCTGTCCGGATCGGGCGGCGAGCCGGGTGTAGTACTGCTGGCAGGCCTGCGGCGAGCGAAAGCCGGTGGCCTCGGCGATCTGGGCCCAGGTGAGGCCAGCGCTGCGTGCCACGAACAGCAGACCCGACTCCACGCCGTCGACCTCTGCCCGGGCAGCCGGGAGCAGCGCCAGGGCGGCGAGCAGATCCGCCGCACTGAGGTCGGCGGACCGCCAGAGCGCGAACTGGGTCAGGTCCACCGCCGTGGGCCCTGCCGGCTCCGGCCGCCACGGCCTCGGGTCCAGCTGGTCCGCACCGAGCGCCAGCAGCTGCGCACTTGCATCCCGCTCCCGGTCGGCGCGGTCGTTGTCCGCGGCGGCCTCTCCCTCGTCCTTGCGCATCATGCCCCCAGCGTGCACAATCAACACATTGTTGTCAATACTTCGTTGATGGTCGGGCCGCATGGCCCGGACCCCGGTCCTGGAGGTGCGATGCTCACACCGCTGCCGATGGCCACTGCGGCGACGTGCGGCGGCAAGGCTGCCGCGCTCGCCACCCTGCTGGCGGCAGGATTGCCGGTGCCGGACGGCGTGGTGCTGCCGTTCTCCGCGCAGTCGGCTGCACTCGGTGCTGCGGAATCGGCCGGCGTACTGCGCCGTGAGCTCACCGCAGCCCTGACCGCGATGGGTGACCCACCGGTGGCCGTCCGGTCCTCAGCCGCCCACGAGGACACCGCCGAGGCGTCGGCAGCCGGCCAGTACGAGAGCGTGCTCGGCGTCCGTGGCACCGCGGCGGTCGAGGCAGCAGTGCGTCGATGCTGGGCTGCCGCGAGCAGGGCGCAGGTGGCCGAGTACTGGCGCGACCTGACCGGCGATCCCCTCGCGGCACCGGAGATCGCGGTGATCATCCAGCGCATGGTCGCTGCCGACGCCTCCGGGGTGATGTTCACTCCGATGGCTGCCGGTGCGCCGACCCGCATCGAGGCCTCCTGGGGCCTCGGGCCGGCC
>DXBY01000273.1 GCA_019116305.1 Candidatus Ruania gallistercoris
CTGGGTGGACGGCAGGGGTGGTGGCCATGGTGCCCCGGTGGCGGCCCCGTGTTGGTGCCCGGCCGAACTGCCGGACGCGCCGCCGGCCTGGCCGTGCTGTTCCAGTGCCTGCATCGTGGATCCGGCCTGGCCCGCCGAAGGCACCGCCGGAGCCCCGGCCGGTACCGGGATCTCCGCCGACACCCGGTAGCCACCGCCCGGGCGTGGTCCGGTGGACAGGGTGCCGCCGAGCATCGCGGCCCGTTCGCGCATCCCGAGAAGCCCCTGCCCTGCACCGTCGGAGGGAGCGGCGGCACCCCGGCCGTCGTCGTCGATCTGCAGCACCAGGCTCACCGGCGTCCACTGCAGCAGCACGGTGGCGCCGGCGCCCGGGCCGGCGTGCTTGAGGATGTTCGTCAGCGACTCCTGCGCGATCCGGTAGATGGTCAGCCCCGCTCCCGGCGGCAGCGCCCGCGCCGTACCCATCCGCACCAACGAGACCGCAAGGCCGGTGTTCCGCACCTGCGCCACCAGGGTGTCCAGGTCGGTCTGTGCCGGCTGCGGGGTGAGCGCTGCATCTCCCTGTCCGTCGCTGCGCAGCACCCCGAGGATCCGGCGCATGTCCGCCAGGGCGTCCCGACCGGTCTCGGAGATCGTGGTGAGGGCGTGGCCGGCCGCCTCGGGGGAGGTGGCTGCCGCGTACCGGCCACCGTCCGCCTGGGCGATGATCACCGAGAGCGAGTGCGCCACGATGTCGTGCATCTCCCGGGCGATCCGAGCGCGTTCGGCGGCGGTGGCGATCTGTGCCTGCTGGTCCCGCTCCACCTCCAGCCGGGCCGCGCGTTCGGCGAGCGTCTCGATCTGCACCACGCGGGCCCGGCGCATCAGACCGATCGCCCAGGTGCCGAGCACGAACGCGGACAGCAGTCCGGCAACGCTGAGCGCACCGACCAGCGCGCTGGTGGTCACCTCGCCACGGGCGAAGAACACCCAGCCGCCCACGATCAGGCAGCCGAAGATACCGGAGAACAGTGCGGTGCGCCGGGCCCAGACCGGGCCGTGCACGGTCACCGAGTACAGCGCGATGAAGATCACCAGGTCGGAACCGGTGAGGACCACGCCGGCGAGCACATGCGCCAGGGCCATCGCGTACACGGCCACTGCGGAGGCCACCGGGCGGGTGCGCCGCCAGGCGAGTGCGGCCGGCATGCCCAACCCGGTGAGTGCAGCCACGGTGCCGCCCAGGGCGTCGCTGGAGGAGATCCCGATCGCCACCGACAGCATGCCGAGGGTGAACACGAGCACAGTGGCGACGATGGCGTCCACAGTGAACGGCCGCGGCCAGGAGGACCGCGCCGGTGGCTGTGCCGGTGGCTGTGTCACAGCCCCAGCGTACGAGCGGGGTTCCGGTCTCGGCGTCCGTCCGTGGGCGGAGCACGACGGCGCCGCATCAGTCCGCGGGGGTAGCGCGAGGTTGTGGAGAACTCGCCTGGGAATGCGGATCCGCGAGGTTGCTGTGGATAACTTGCTCGCCGGGTGCGTGCGGCGCGCACGCTGAGGCGATGGAGATCGAACCCGTCACCCCGGAAGAGCCGCTGCGCACCGATGCGGACCTGTTGCGTTGGGCGCGCTTCATCAACCACGGAGTGCATCCTCGGGTGCGGACCTTGTGGGTGCTGCTGCTCGATGAGGAGGACGTTCCGCTGCCGGTGATCATCCCGATCGAGGAGATCCCCGACCTGCCCGATGCCGAGGGCACCACGCGTATCGCCGAGGCGCTCGGTTCGGCGCTGTCTGGGCCGGCACCCGCAGGGTGCGTGGTGCTGCTGCTGGAACGGCCTGGTCCGGCGCGGCGGACCCAGGCCGACCACGCCTGGCACATCATGTTGCGCTGGGCGATGTCCGAGGCGGAGGTCCGGGTGCGCGCGGTGTTCCTGGCCGCCGAAGGCGTGGTGCTCCCGTTCGCGCTGGACGACGCTGCCTGAGGTGGCCACGGCCCGCGCGGCGACCCGGCGGGCAACCCCACCACGGCGGCTGCTCAGACCGGCTCGATCAGGCTCGCGTCGTTGTTGCGCACCGAGCCCACGCGGGAGGACACCTCGTACCAGCTCAGCGCCGGGCCCTCCTGCGCCAGCACCGCTAGCGCCTCATCGGCCCCGGTGACCTGCGGGGTGAGCCAGGCACTGGCCTCCGCCTCGGCGAGCACCACCGGCTCCCGGTCGTGGATCTGCTCCAGACCGCCGTGGGCGTCGGTGGTGACGATCGTGGTGGACAGCACCCAGCGGTCCGGATCACCCTTCTCCTTGCTGGGGTCCGGCCACCAGGCGTACAGCCCGGCGAAGGCGATCGGCGCACCGTCGCTGCGGTGGATGTAGAACGGGGTGCGCTTCGGCTTGGACTGCCCGGGCACCTCCTCCTTCAGCCACTCGTAGTACCCGTCGGCCACCACGAGGCAGCGCCGCTTGGCCAGCGACGGTGAGAACGAGCGTTTCGTGGCCAGCGAGTCAGACCGGGCGTTGAACATCCGCGAACCGACGCTGAGGTCCTTCGCCCACCCCGGCACCAGGCCCCAGCGGGCCAGGTGCAGCTCGCGTCGTACCGGCGGGCTCTCGGCCCGCTCCGCCTGCTCGACCTCCTCGGCAGGCGAGCCGCCCTGAGCAGGGGCAGCTGCGCCGTCGCCGGTGGCCTTGGGGGTGCGCTCGATGACCACCCGGGCCCCATCGGTGGGCGCGACGTTGTAGCTGGCCGGCGCCTCGCGCGCCGCCGCGCTGATCTCCTCGACGTCGAACGCATCGGCCAGGTCCTGCGCCTCCCGGAACGAGGCGTACCGTCCGCACATACCCCTACTGTGCCACCGCCCGGTGACACTCAGCCGAGCGGATCGATCGTCCAGCCCAGATGTGGCGCTGCGACCACGCCGAGCAGGTACCAGCTTGCGGTCATCACCCCGGCCAGCAGCAGCGGCACCATGGGCCGGCTGCTGCGCCAGTGCACCCCGAGCGTGAACTGCA
>DXBY01000274.1 GCA_019116305.1 Candidatus Ruania gallistercoris
TGCAGGGGCACCGAGACCAGCACATAGGTCGCCGTGACCGCCAGGGACTTGTAGAAGCGCGGGTCCTCAGTGAACATCCGGACGTAGTTCTCCCCACCGATGAACGTGGGCGTGCCGAGCAGGTTGAAGTCCGTGAACGAGAGGTACACGGCGGCGAGCAGGGGACCGGCCGTGAGCAGCAGAAATCCCAGGACCCACGGCCCCATGAAGAGGGCAACGTCCCGAAACCGTGCCCGGCGTGGGCCCGACGAGCGCCGCCGGCCGATACGGGCAGTGACTGTGGTCCGGTCGCCCGGCGGTTTGATGGGTGCGCTGATCGCCACAGTGGTGTCCTCCTCTGCCGCTACGTTCCCGACCGGTCAGCCGCGGTCCAGCTGTTGCTGCAGGTCTGCCATGGCTGCCTGGACGGTCTCGGCGATCGGTTGACCACCGTTGAAGATGTTGTCGGCGGACGTCTCGATGAGCGACTGCCAGTCCGCACCCGCGGGCGGTGGCTCGGGTCGTTCTCGCATCGGTTGCTCGTTGATGCGGTCCTGCATCTCGATGATCTGCAGGTCGACGTCCTCACCGATCTCCCGGATCCGGTCGACCACAGTGGGGTTGACTGGGATCCCGGACGCCAGCCCGACAGCGTCGGCTCCGGAGGGGTCGTTCAGCATGTAGTTGACGAGTGCGCCCGCAGTGGCAGCGTTCTGGGTCGTCTCTGCGATGCAGATCCGGGTGTAGTAGCGAAACTGATAGTCATCACTGGCATCTGGATGCACCGGATACTTGCACAGCTCCAGCTCGTGGTCGGAGGAGAAGTTGGCATTGTCACGGAACTGGTTCAGCTGAACGAGGTAGAGGCCGGTCCGGTGGCCCGTCTGGGTCCACTGCGTCTCGGATCCGGAGATCTCGGTCGGCATGACGGCGCCGCTCTCGATTCCTCGCTGCCAGAAGGCGTACCACTCTTCGAGGACTTCCGGTTCGAAGGCGATGTTTCCGTCAGTATCAAATACCTCGGCGCCGTGCTGCCGGATCCACATGTGCGCATGCTGGTAGAAAGCCGCCTGGCTCGCGATGCCCCAACTGTCCTCGCTGGTGGCGTTGCTGTATTCGGCTGCAAGGTCGAGAAAGTCTGTCCAGTCCCAGGATTCGTCGTCCGGAAGGTCGGTGATGCCGGCATCATCGAACGCGGTGCGGTCGACCTGGATGGCCACGCTGTACTGGCTGTACACGGGGGCGACCTGCTGTCCGTCGAGCTTCCACGCTTCTACCTGCTCCGACGGGATCTCGCTCAGGTCGAGGATCCCGTCGGGAAGGGTCTCGACGTCTCGGAAGACACCCGATTCAGCGAAGCTCGTCGCCTGATTGGCAGGGATCCAGAACACATCCGGGAGGTTTCTCCCGCTCGCCTGGACAGAGAGCCGGTCGACGTAGCCGGAGTACTCCGCGGGCTCCACCTGAACCGTGACCTCTGGTTCGAGCTCCTGGAACGCTTCCGCGAAATCGGTGTAGACCTCCTGCCTGGCCGCGTTACCCCACCACGCGAACCGGACGGTTCCGCCGATAGTTCCGTCGTCGGCATCTGCGCCGCCTGAGCCTCCGGAGCAGGCAGAGAGCACGCTCCCGCCGAGTAGGAGGGCACCGCCCATCCCGAGCAGATTGCGCCGGCTGAGCCCTTGAAATCCTGTGCTGTTGGTCGTGCTGTGCATAGCGACTCCTTCGTCGTAGGGTCGGTGTCTCGTCGGTGGAGCCTGGACAGCAGGTATCGCTGCCTCCGCCTGCCGGGAGAGTGGATCCGCCGCCTGCTGGGCGCGAATCGCGTACTGAACACGTCCGGCTGGTCTGTCTCGCTTGCGTCTTCGGGGCTGCCGGTGTGCTGTCTCAGTCATCCTGGTCAGCAGGCGCGGCTGAGGCAACAGCCAAGTCGGCCCCACGAGTGTGCACGTTTGCACAGGAGCGTGGCGCTAGTGGTCGTGGGGCCGGCCAACGAGGTCGTCTCGACGGGTGACGACCAACTGATTGAGCAGGTCGACGACGGCTCGCACCCGTGCCAAGCGTGCGTGCTCGCTGGAGAGCGTGATCCAGTAGCGCCGCCTGAACACCAACTCGGGCAGGACCGGTACCAGGCGCGGGTCCCCGGCCGCGATGTACTGGGGCAGTGGTGCGATACCTGCACCAGCGGCGCACGCCTGCCACTGTGCCACGACGTTGGTGGACCTGAGCACCGGGTTGACCGGCAGCCGTTGCAACAGGCGTAGTGAGGGCAGATTGAGCAGGTGGTCCACGTAGAAGACAACCACATGAGCGGCCAGGTCCTCGATGGTCTCAATCTGCGGGCGCGCTGCCAGATACTCCCTGGTGGCGTACATGCGGAGCACGTAGTCGGTCAGCGGTCGGTGGGTGAGGCGTGAGGACGTCGGTTCCTCCAGGGTGACGGCGACGTCGAACCCACGAACCGCTTCGTCCAGGTGCTGGGTGGCGGTGACCATCTCGACCACGAGCTTGGGATGCTCGGTGTTGAGCAGTTGCAGCGCTGGGGCAAGGAGGAAGGATCCGAAGCCGTCCGGACACGTGATTCGGACCGTGCCGGTGAGTTCACCGTCGTCGATGCCCATCCGCTCCTCGGCGAGTGCGACAGCACTGTCGACGGTCTCTGCAGGGCTCAGGAGCATGTGACCGGCGTCGGTGAGTAGCCAACCTTTCTCCGTGCGGTCGAAGAGTCGCTGCCCGACTCCCTTCTCCAGGGCGCTGATGCGACGGCTCACTGTCGTGTGGTCGACGCCGAGCTGGGCCGCCGCCCGTACCAGCCGGCCCCGCTGGGCCACTGCCAGGAAATATCGCAGGTCGTCCGCAGACATCATCTGAGATCGTGCCTCCCTCGCCGGTGGCGGGCGTAGTCGTCTCGCGCCCATCGCGGGCCCCACTGCCGATGTGCCGTGGGCGAGTTTACGTGCCGCGGGTGATGCAGGACCGGCCGCTGCGTCCGGGGGCATGGGCAATACCGCACACCCGCCGTGGAGGGTTGGTCGTTGCGCTTGCGTCGGCCGGACGTGATGGTGAGGGCAACAGGCATCGACGACGCTGATGTCCATTGCTGACTACTGCCGAGGAGACGACGCTCATGGTGAGGATTGCCGTAATCGGACTGGGAAACATGGGGGCACCCATGGCTGCGAACCTCGCCCAGGATGGTCACGCCGTCACCGGTTACGACCCTGCATGGAACGATCCTGCGCAGCCCGTCGGGAAGGTTCAGCAGGCGACGAGCGCGGTAGCGGCGGTGAGCGACGCGGAGGTCGTTCTGACCATGTTGCCCGACGGCGAGACCGTCGCGGACGTCCTGACCGGCAGCGCAGGGGTTTTCGCGCACCTACCGCGCGGCGGCCTGGTGATCGACTCCTCCACGATCGACGTGGAGAGTTCGCGCCGCATGCACGCTGCCGCCGGCCAAGCCGGCCACGCGTTCGCGGACGCACCGGTCTCCGGCGGGATGACCGGTGCAGAGGCGGGCACCCTGACCTTCATGGTGGGCGCTGAGAC
The DNA here is from genome assembly GCA_019116305.1 of Candidatus Ruania gallistercoris. Classification (GTDB taxonomy): domain Bacteria; phylum Actinomycetota; class Actinomycetes; order Actinomycetales; family Beutenbergiaceae; genus Ruania; species Ruania gallistercoris. Next base: position 3,526 of record DXBY01000274.1, read on the forward strand.
GGCGACGGTCGATCGGTGCCGGGGCATCCTGCTTGCGATGGGTGCCCGTGTAGTGCATGCGGGCGGACCGGGCGCCGGGTCGGCGGCCAAGATCGTGAACAATATGCTGCTCGGCATCTCGCTGGCCGGCGTCTGTGAAGCGTTCGTGCTCGCCGAGCGGCTCGGTCTCGACCCGGGGACCTTTTTCGACATCGCCACGACATCGTCGGGGGATTGCTGGGCGCTGCGGACGTGGACACCGGTCGCAGGAATCGTGGCTGGTGCGCCGAGCTCCAACGACTGGACCCCGGGCTTCTCCACTGCGCTGATGCTGAAGGACCTGCAGCTGGCCAACGCCGCGGCGCAAATCGACAGCGCCCCGCTGGAGATGGCGAGCACTGCGGGACGACTCTTCTCCAGCCACGCCGACAGTGGCTACTCCGACCGTGACTGTTCCTCCCTCATCGAGAGCATCGGGGGGCGGCGATGACCGGGGCCGTGCGCCTCTCCTGCTCCGAACGAGTACGGGCGTGCGAGGTTGGCCGCTGGTCCGTCGATCATCTGAGCACCATCTTGACCGCTCGTGGCGTCCGAGTTCTGGACGGGCCTTCCAACCCGCGGGACGATCTCGTCCTCAGCATCGACCGCGCCCCGGAGATTTCTGGTGCAAGTGGCGGGGGACCTGGCGCAGAGTCGTTCCGGATAGACCGCTCGGAAGCTGGTCCGGATGGTGAGTCCCTGACCACCGTGACGATCACGGGTGCGGGCTCCCGCGGCCTTAGCTACGCCGTCCTGGAGCTCGCGGACATCGTTGAGTACTCGGACGAGCCGATCGAGGCAATGCGTGCGGTTGCCACCGGTGAGCATCGGCCGACGACGCCTATTCGCAGTGTGCTGCGCACCATGGTCAGCGAGGTGCAGGACCTCACCTGGTACCACGACCGGGATTTCTGGCGGACCTACCTCACGCACTTGGCTACTCACCGCATCAACCGGTTCCAGCTCGCGTTCGGCATGCAGTACAACTATTCGCACGACCCGAATGCCCGGGACAACTACCTCGCCTTCGCCTACCCGTTCCTGGTGGACGTGCCCGGTTTCGATGTCCAGGTGAGTGGCATCGATGCCGCCGAGAAGGAACGCAATCTCGCGACCCTGAGATTCATCAGCCGAGAAGCGGCTCGTCGAGGGCTGCACTTTCAGCTCGGTCTCTGGAATCACGCCTACGAGTTCCCGGAGAGCCCACAGGAGAGGTACCCGATCAAGGGGCTCTCGGCACAGAACCACGCCACCTACTGTCGCGAGGCGTTGCGAGCAATTCTCCTCGCCTGCCCCGATATCGCAGGCATCACCGTGCGGGTGCACTACGAGGGCGGGGTGCATGAACCCACGCACGAGTTCTGGGACGTAGTTCTGAGGGCACTGAGGGAGGTGGGTCGCCCGGTCGAGCTCGACCTGCACTCCAAGGGCCTCGATGATCGAATTCTGACTGCTGCGCGGAAGACGGGGGCACCATTCCAGGTTTCGGCCAAGTTCTGGGCCGAGCACTGGGGCTTGCCCTACCACCAGGCGGCGGTGCGCGATATGGAGAGCGCTCGCCCAGACCGCGAAGACCTCAGTGGCGTGACGCGTGGTAGCCGTCGCTTCACCCGGTACGGCTACGGGGACTTCCTGACCGCGGATCGTGACTTTGGGATGCTCTTCCGGGTCTGGCCCGGCACACAACGGGTCTTGCAGTGGGGCGATCCGGCGCAGGTGGCGGCGATCGCCCGGTCCACCGCGCTGATCGGCGGTCAAGGCGTCGAGCTGTGTGAGCCGCTCACCTTCCTGGGGAGGAAGACCACTGGGAGCGCAGGAGGCCGGCGAATCTACGACGATCCCGAGCTCGAACTCCCCGGTGATCCCTGGACGAAGTACTCCCACACCTATCGGCTGTGGGGCCGTCTGCTCTACGAGCCGGACCACGATCCGGAGGGCTGGCGGCGGGAGCTGCGCAGCGCCTACGCGGCTGCGGCCGGTGATGTCGAAGCGGCACTGGCCGCGGCCAGCAAAATCCTCCCGCTGGTCACGACCCAGCACGCGCCCAGCGCCTCGAACAACTTCTACTGGCCCGAGATGTATACCGCGATGCCCCTTGCCCGATCGGCTCCGTCGGAGCTCTACGGCTTCGACACCCCGGAACCGGGCACCGTAGGTGCCGTCGGGCCCTTCGACCCGGAGCTGTTCGAGACGATCGACTCCTACACCGACGACCTGCTCGGACACCGACAGAGCGGTAAGTACACGCCAGCCGAGGTGGCCCAGTGGCTCGACGACCTAGCAGAGGCCGCGGAGACCCACCTGGCATCCGCCGTCGCCAAGAGCCGGCACGCCGGTGCACCCACGTTTCGCCGGACCGCTGTTGACATCGCCGTGCTGGCCAGGCTGGGTGCGTACTTCGCGGACACGACGCGTGCTGGGATTGCCTACGCCCTGCACACCCGGCTCCACGGGTCCGCCTACCTACGTGCGGCTGTTCGGCACGCTCGGCAGGCTCGGGATGCGTACGCAGCCATCGCGGACCTCACCACAGGTGTCTACGTTGGCGACCTGGCGTTCGGGGACCGCGCCAGCGAGCGCGGCCATTGGGCGGACCGGTTGCCGGCTATCGACCGAGACCTGGCGGATCTGGAGGACGAACTCGCTGGCGCCCAGCCGTCCAGCCAGCGCGGCACGGTGACCACCGTGCCGGAAGCAGGACAACGACCGATCGCTGACTGGCAGGTGCCGGGGACATTCGAACCGGGGTCGCCGATCGCCGTGCGGGTGACGCTGGCCGGCGACGTCGACTGCCGCGTCGACCTGCACTATCGCCACCTGAACCAGGCGGAACAGTGGGTGAGCATGGGTATGAGTGCGCGCGGACACCATCACGAGGCCACGATCCCGGAGCCCTTCACACGAACCGACTACTCGATCCAGCTGTACTTCACCGTGCGGGACGCCCAGGGCGAGGCGTGGATCGTGCCCGGGCTGGACACCCTGACCAGCCAGCCCTACCTCGTGCTCCAGCACGCCTGACCCGGAGAGAGCGTGCGCGATGAAGATCGACCGTATCGACACCTTGGTCCGCGGACCGATCGCCGTCGTGCGGGTGCGGACCGCCTGCGGTATCGAAGGCATCGGACAGACGGCGCCTTACCAGGCGAACATCAGCGCCCAGGTCTTGCACCAGATGGTAGCCCCTTGGGTCCTGGGCAGGGACCCGTGGGATGTCGAAGCGCTGGTGGATGAGATCCTGCTCCGCCATTACAAGTTTTCCGGCGGATTCTTGCAGCGGGCAGTCGCCGGCATCGATACCGCCCTCTGGGATGTGCTGGGCCAGGCGACCGGTCAGCCGGTTGCCAAGCTGATCGGCGGTCATCGTCGCGCCACCGTGCCGATGTATGGATCGAGCATGGTGCGCCACACCTCTCCGGAGGAGGAAGTGGAAAGGCTCCTCGGCGCCGTCGAGAAGTATGGCTTCGAGGAGGTGAAGCTCCGGGTGGGCGAGGTGATGGGGGCCGACAGTGACGCCTCACCCGGCAGGACCGAGAGGTTGATCCCAGCCGCCCGTGCCGAACTCGGTGAGCACGTGGCGATCTGCGCCGATGCCAACGGCGGTTACAGTCCAGGGCGCGCGATACAGATCGGTAGGCTGCTGGAGCAGTTCGACTACTCGCACTTCGAAGAACCGTGCGACTTCCAGGATCTGGACGGGACCGCGTACGTCTGCCGCGCTCTCGACATCCCGGTTGCCGGGGGAGAGCAGGATTCCTCATTGCCGCAGTTTCACCGGATGCTGAGTCAGCGGGCGGTCGACATCGTACAGCCGGACATCGGCTATCTCGGCGGCATCTCGCGGGCCAGACGGGTGGCGCTGATGGCCGAAGCGGCCGGGGTCCCGTGCACCCCGCACTGCGCCAACGATTCGCTGCTGCAGGTGTTCACCCTGCACCTCGCCACGGCGATGCCCGCCTGTACCCGCCGGCAGGAGTGGAGCATCGAGGCCACCGGGTGGACCGAGGGTGTGTACGGACCCGCACTCGAGATCGCCGACGGCGAGGTATCTGCACCCACACGCCCCGGGTGGGGAATCGAGCTCGATCCGGCGTTCCTTCGGTCCGCAACGATCACCACCAGCCGATGACACGAGCCTGCCTCGGTGGTCAGCATGCCTGCCGATTGCGGGGACGGGTCAGCCACATGACAACGCAGGAAGGTCGCTGATGAGCGCGCACGATGCTGAGGAGCTCCCGTTGGTCCGCCACTGGATCGACGGCGAGAGATGGGTGGGCGAGGTCGGTCGCAGCATGCCAGTGACCAATCCGGCGACCGGCCGGGCAGAGCATCTTGTCCAGCTCGCCAGCGCGGCAGATGTCGACGATGCCGTCTTCGCCGCTACCCAGGCGTTCGGTGCGTGGCGGGAGACGTCGCTGGCGCGGCGTGCGGAAATCTTGTTTCGGTTTCGTGAGCTGCTCAGCACTAGGCGGGGTGAGCTTGCCCAGATCATCACCGCAGAGCATGGAAAAGTGCTCGACGATGCCTTGGGTGAGATCGCCCGAGGGCTCGAGGTCGTGGAGTTCGCCTGCGGATGCGGCCAGCTGATGCGTGGCGGTATGACGGAGAATGCCTCGACAGGCGTTGATGTCTACTCGATTCGGCAGCCCCTTGGCCCCGTCGCCATCATCGCGCCGTTCAACTTTCCAGCCATGGTGCCGCTGTGGTTCTTCCCGATCGCGATCGCGACCGGCAACACGGTGCTGCTCAAGCCGTCCGAGAAGGTCCCCTCCGCTGCGGTGTGGTTGGCCGAGCTCTGGCGCGAGGCAGGGCTGCCCCCGGGGGTCTTCAACGTCGTGCACGGTGATGGGGCGGTCTCCGAGCAACTGATCGATCATCCAGGGGTCAAAGCGATCTCGTTCGTTGGATCCACTCCAGTCGCGCGGACAGTGTTCGAACGCGCGACCGGTCGCGGTAAGCGTGTGCAGGCGCTGGGTGGTGCCAAGAATCATCTGGTTGTCCTGGACGATGCAGATCTCGATGAGGCAGCGGTCGCGGCTGTCAACGCAGCCTTCGGTTCGGCCGGCGAGCGCTGCATGGCCATCTCGGTGCTGGTGGCTGTGGAGTCGATCGCCGACGATCTCGTCGCCCGTATCGCGGCGCAAGCCGGTCGCCTGCGGATCGGGGACGGTCGTGGAGACGTCGACCTCGGACCCCTGATCTCTCGCGACCATCGCGACCGAGTCGCGGACTATGTGCGAGGCGGGGCCGAAGCCGGCGCCACGCTCGTCCTCGATGGTCGAGGTGTGGAGGTCGACGGCCGAGGCGACGGATTCTGGCTGGGCCCCTCCCTGCTCGACCATGTCACTACCGAGATGCAGGCGTATCGGGACGAGATCTTCGGCCCCGTGCTGTCCGTGGTACGAGTGCCCTCCTACGACGAAGCAATCCGCCTGGTCAATGCCAGTCCGTTCGGCAACGGTACGGCCATATTCACCAACGATGGAGCCGCAGCGCGACGATTCCAGCACGAGATCGAGGTCGGCATGGTCGGCATCAACGTTCCAATACCGGTTCCGGTCCCGTACTACTCCTTCGGCGGATGGAAGGACTCACTGTTCGGGGACAGCCATGCGTACGGCGAGGACGGCGTCAGGTTCTTCACGCGCGGCAAGGTGATCACCGCGCGGTGGCGACAGAACACGCGGACCGCTGTGGACCTCGGCTTCCCGGCGAATACATGACCGCGAGCCACGCGTCACCAGCGCCGCGCCGTCCAGGTGAGCACAGAACCCACCTCGCCGGCCACCAGCTCACAGGTGCCACCGTGGGCCTGGGCACGTGCGGCCAGGTTGGCCAGCCCCGAACGCCGGGTGCGGCGCGGATCCACCCCGGTGCCGTCGTCGGTGACCTGCACGGTGAGTTGGCGCGTGCCCAAGTGGACCCGGGCGTGCACCGCAGTGGCGCCGGCGTGCCGGGCAGCGTTCGCGAACCCCTCCCGCACCACGGCCACCACATCGTCGGCCAGGTCCTCACCGAGGCGTTCGGCCAGTGCCCCGTCGTCGGCCAGTGGGCCCTCGATGCTCAGGGTGGGCGCGAAGCCTAGCCCGATCCGGGCCAGTGACTCCTCCCGGCGCAATCGTTCCAGCAGTGGCGCATCCTGCGCGTCCGAGCGCAGCGTCCGCACGATCGAACGGATCTGCGCGACTGCCTCGTCCACTCCGGTCAGGGCCGACTCGAAGGCCTCCTGCGTCTGCCGGTCGGAGCTGGTCTGCGCGGCGGCTCGCAGCTGCAGCCCGGTCGCGAACAGCTGTTGGATCGCCAGATCGTGCAGGTCACGAGCGATCCGGCCGCGTTCGGCGAGCAGGGAGGCCAGATCCGCCGCCTGCCGGGACTCGGCCAGGGTGAGCGCCAGCGCCGCCTGCCGCGCGATCGACTCGGCGATGGTCAGCTCGTTCTCGGTGAACTCCGGTGCCTGCTTGTTCCGGAGCAGGATGAAGACGCCCAACCGGCGCTCACCGGCCACCAGCGGTGCGTACAACGACGGGCCGTACCGGCCGAACTCCGGCACCCGCAACGGGCGTGCGCGGGCGAACGACTCCACGATGATGCCGTGCCCGTCGGCGAGCACACGCATCGCCCGACCCTCCGGCGGCATGACGATACCGATCAGGTCCCCTACCGGGTCGCCGTCGGCGAACTCGATCACCCAGTCCTCGCCCACTCCCGGCAGCACGATCACGGCAGTGTCCGCACCGGCCACCTGCCGCATCCGCGACGCGATCAGCGCCAGGGACTCCTCCACATCGGTGCCGGCGAGCAGCATCGTGGTGATCTCCTGCCCGACGGCGAGCCAACGCTCCCGGGTGCGAGCCGCATCGTAGAGCCGGGAGTTTGCCGCGGCGGTCGCCGCCGCCCCGGCAAGCAGATGGAGCTGGTCGACACCTTCTGCGGAGAGCGGGGTCGACCCACCGACCAGGGTCAACGTTCCGTAGGTCACGTCATGGCCGCGTACCGGCACATCCAGGCGGGGTTCGTTCCCGGTCAGGTCTACCGGTTCGATGTTGTCCTCGGAATCGACGAAAGTTTCTACCGCGCCTGAGGGTTCCCGGATCGCGATAGCGGCGTAGTCGGCACCGGTGAGCGCGATGCTGGTGCGGACGAGTTCGCGCAGCGCCTCGCGGATGTCCAGGTGGGAGGTCACAGCCAGGATGGCGTCGAGAACGGGGGAGGTCATCGACTCACCGGTCCCGCTTGGCCCGCTGCTCCTCCAGCCAGGTGTCCAGCTGCGCGTTCGCATGCACCCGCCAGTCGAGGATCTCCTTCGCCCAGCCCGGGTAGAGAACGCGGGGGACCGGCAGGAATGCCAGCAGGAAGTACAGCACCGGCAGGCACAGCAGCAGGAAGATCGCGCCACCGAGGGGCCGCGCCGCGGGCCCGAGGCCTGCCAGGAGCGCCAGGTCGAGCATCAGCAGAGCGAAGCTGGGTGCACCGAGCAGCACGCACCGTTCCAGCTGCCAGCTGCCGAGCAGCGTCTCGGGCATCCAGAACCGAGCGGCCCGGGACCGCCCCCGCCAGGCCCACACTGTGCCGCCGAGCAGCGCCAACCCCGCGACACCGATCAGCAGCGCGGTGAGATCGGACGAGCTCATCGCTCCATAGTGCCACCCGGCGCCTGCCGTGCCGTCGACCCGGAGAGAGTCTCAGCGGCCACGCCGCGATGAACCTGCCGGTGGGAGTGAGGGGATGCACAGCAACCATCCTGTGAGGAAGTCGTTCCGGCCACTGTAGAGCGTCACTCCGTGGTGTTCTCGGGACGTTGGTCCCACGCCCGACGGCGGCGCTCACCGGGCCGGGGGCAGGTCACCGTGACGGCGGCTCGCCGTGGGGTTCCCGGGTCAGTGCGTCCCTCCTGTGCGATACTGCATGCGGTGACCGGCTCGTTCGTACCTGTCGGTATCACCCAGCGACATCAGCAAAGGTAGTTGGGGTTGCAGAACACGCGCCGCCGAGAGGCTCGGCGCGGTCTGGGACCGACCACCCGGCGAACGTGCCCACATGGTGCGTGATGACACTGGCAGATGGTCGACGCGAACACTCGCGAGGCCGGAGCACGAGGACTTTGTGACCAAGGAGGCCCCGCAGGGGCCGTGATATTGCCTTCGGGTACCAGGTGGGTACGACTGGAACTCGGTGGCACCCGGGAGTACCCCCGTGTCAGAAGAACAGAACACCGCAGACGAAGCAGCAGCGCAGGACGCCGCGGCACAGCAGCCGCAGGAGGCGCAGCCACGGCGGCGGTCCCGCCGGGCCACGGCACCGGTGACCGCACCGGAACCTGTGATCGCACCGGAGCCCGTGGCGCCCGCCGCAGCGGACGAACCCGGAACGCCGGCAGAGACCGGCGCTGAAGCCGCTGCTCCCAGCAGCGAGGTCGCAGCTCCCGACGCGGCGCCGGAGGTTGCAGCCGCTGCCCGTGCCGCGCGCAGCCGGCGCAGCAGCCGGCCCCGCCGCGCCACCGCAGCGGCGACCGCGCCGCAGAGTGCGCCCCCGGCACCGGAGGCGGGGAATGACCAGACCGCCCGGACCTCGGCCGCCGAGACCCCGGCCGATGTGGTCGAGGCCGTAGAGACCGCTGAGCAGAACGCCCCGCCGGCCAGCGCCGACGAGCCATCGCGCACAGGACGGACCAGTGCCCCCTCGACGGCTGAGCCGGCAGCGGCGCTGGATGTGTTCGCGGCGTTCGGTGTGCAGCCGGAGGCCGAGGAGCCACCAGCACGGCAGGCAGCGGCCGAGGACCTGGCGATCGATATCGACCTGCCGGAGCGCGAGGACGACGAGGCTACTGAGGACGGGGCCGCCGAAGACGAGGACGCCGGCGAGGAGTCGCCTCGGCTACCGGCCACGGCGCTGCTGTTCCAGGCGCCGGACATCACCGGTTCCCGCCGTCGCGGCCGCCGGGTGACCGAGCCGGACGCCGAGGACGCAGCTGCCGGTCCCGATGCTGAACCCGAGACGGGAGCCGATGCCGACTCGAGCGAAGCGTCGGGCGGGTCCGGGGACGAGGACAACGGTTCCTCCTCGGGCGGGAAGCGTCGGCGCCGTCGTGGTGGCCGCGGCCGCCGGAAGGGCTCCGGCTCCGGAGACGGCAACGAGAACGGCAACGAGAGCACTGACGGCGGTGGTGAGACCCAGCAGGAGGCCTCCTCCGGTCAGCAGGAGAAGGCTGCTCCGGACAGCGGCAAGGGGACCGCCAAGTCGGAGAAGAAGGACGGCCAGGGATCGAATGGTGACGGCGGTGGGGACTCCTCCGGTGGCGGGGACACCTCTGGCGAGGCGAACCAGGGCAGCTCGCGCCGGCGCCGGCGCCGCCGCGGCGGTCGCGGAACGCGAGGCGAGAACGGCGGTTCTGGCAGCGACGAGGTAACCGCGCTGAAGGGCTCCACCCGGCTGGAGGCCAAACGGCAGCGCCGGAAGGAAGGGCGCAACGCCAACCGGCGCCGCTCGGTGATCACTGAGGCCGAGTTCCTCGCGCGCCGGGAGTCGGTGGAACGCACGATGGTGGTCCGCTCCCGGGACGGGAAGACCCAGATCGCCGTCCTCGAGGACGAGGTGCTGGTCGAGCACTACGTGGCTCGTAAGTCGCAAACGTCCATGGTGGGCAACGTGTACCTGGGCCGGGTGCAGAACGTGCTGCCGTCGATGGAGGCGGCGTTCGTGGACCTGGGCAAGGGCCGCAACGCAGTGCTCTACGCCGGTGAGGTGAACTGGGACGCCGCCGGTCTGGAGGGGCAGCCACGCCGGATCGAGGAGGCGCTGCACTCCGGTGACTCCATCCTGGTGCAGGTCACCAAGGACCCGATCGGACACAAGGGCGCCCGGCTCACCGCTCAGGTGACCCTGGCCGGCCGCTACCTGGTGCTGGTGCCCTCCGGCGCGATGACCGGGATCTCGCGCAAGCTCCCGGACACCGAGCGGTCCCGGCTGAAGAAGCTGCTCAAGGAGATCGTCCCGGACGGGCAGGGCGTGATCGTGCGCACTGCCGCCGAAGGCGCCAGCGAGGAAGAGCTGCGCCGGGACGTGGAGCGGCTGACCAAGCAGTGGAACGACATCCAGACGAAGGTCGGCCGCAAGTCCACCTCCGCGCCCACGCTGCTCAAGGGGGAACCGGAGCTGGCCACCCGGGTGGTCCGGGACGTGTTCAACGAGGACTTCAGCGCGCTGGTGGTCTCCGGAGTGGAGGCCTGGCGCACGATCTCCGGCTACATCGAGAGCGTCGCACCGGACCTCACCGACCGGATCAGTCAGTGGACCGAGGAGAAGGACGTCTTCGCCGGGTACCGGATCGACGAGCAGCTCGCCAAGGCGATGGACCGCAAGGTGTTCCTGCCCTCCGGTGGCTCGTTGGTGATCGACCGCACCGAGGCGATGACCGTGGTGGACGTGAACACCGGCAAGTTCACCGGCTCCGGTGGCACGCTGGAGGAGACGGTCACCCGGAACAACCTGGAGGCGGCCGAGGAGATCGTCCGTCAGCTCCGGTTGCGCGACATCGGTGGCATCATCGTGATCGACTTCATCGACATGGTGCTCGAGGCCAACCGGGACCTGGTGCTGCGGCGCCTGACCGAGTGCCTCGGCCGGGACCGCACTCGCCACCAGGTGGCGGAAGTGACCTCTCTCGGACTGGTCCAGATGACCCGGAAGCGGGTCGGCCAGGGGCTGGTGGAAGCGTTCAGCGAGAACTGTGAGCACTGCAACGGGCGCGGCATCATCGTGCACCCGGAACCGGTCGAGATCCGCTCGTCGGGCTCGGACTCCGGGGGGGCCGAGGGCTCCCGGTCCAGCCGTCGGCGCAAGTCGAAGAATGAGACGAAGCCGCCGGCCACGCCCGCGGAGCCCGAGGTGGACGATGAGCAGCGGGCCCAGGTGAAGGCCACGCTCGCCACGATCGCCGCAGCTGCAGCGCATGCTCACGAGAGCGAGGAAGCGAAGGCGGGCGAGTCCGGATCAGCTCCGGCCGGTGCGGGCAATCCCGCCGACGAAGCGGATACCCCGTCCGCTGAGGCAGAGGCTCCTTCCACAGACGCGGCGGCCCCGTCCGCAGATGCCGTCGGCGCAAAGCAGGACCCCGCAGAGCAGTCGCTTGGGGAGGAGGCTCCCGTGGCGGGGGCGCCCGCGGAGGAAACCTCGGAGTAGCCCGCGCCGCGCCGTCGGCACTTGTTGAACCTGGGCGGCTGCCTGTGACATCGTTTGTCACCATGTCGGAGACCCTTCCGGCCTGAAACAGGGGATCCTGGGGGCGAGATGCTCAGAAGTGGCAGCGCGACGATCGGACGGACGGCCCTCGTTTTGTGCGTCGTCCCTGCAACCTTGCTGCTCAGCGGTTGCGGTTCGGTGGACCACGGCGACCCGGTCGCCGTGGCGCAGGGTTTCGTTGACGCCGTGGCTGACGAGGACGCCGGCGGTGCCTGCGACCTGGTCGCCGAGGACGCTGAGGACACCCGCGAGCTGTGCGAGCAGAACATCGAGGGCTTCATCGCGGAGTTCACTCCCGAGGAGCTGGAGATCTTCGCGGACGTGGAGGTGGCGTCGGCCGATATCAACGAGGGCGGCGACACGGCCTATATCGACTCCGAGCAGTACTCCGAGGCCACGCCTGAGGACGCCCGGATGCCGATCGTGCTGGTGCTCATCGAAGACGAGTGGTTCATCGACATGGACAGCTTCAGCTGAGTCTCACCTGTGCCTGAAGCCTCAGGTGGTCCGCGCGAGCAGCAGGTGCCACAGCCACCGCGCCACCACCGGCACCGTGGCCAGGGCAGCCAGCGCGAGCAGGGCGAAGGTTGCCCACCGGCTACCCGCCAGGGTCAGCGGCACCACCATCAGGCACCACAGGGCGAGGATCACCATGCCGCGCGTCGGTGGACCGGAGGGTCTCGGCTGGGCGGCGGCGGACCGCTCGTCGAAGACGTCCTCGGTGACCGGCAGCTGACGTGCCGGCATGTCCGCGACGGTCAGCCCGGCCGCCTCGGCGAAACCGGCGAGACCGGTCAGGTCACCGCTGGGGACCCACTGCGCGATCGGCAGCACGAACCGCCACCGACCAGCCTGGTCCACCAGCGCGATCGCCCACGGTGTCCCGCCGTCCAGCAGCCGGTGCACGGCCACCACCCCCAGGTGGGCGTCCGACGGTCCTGCGACCCAGGCGATGTGGCCGGCAGGGCCCCGGACGCCGATGCTGCTGCCGTCGAAGAGCAGGGCCGCCCGGCCGGCGAACGCCCGGCTCCCGCCGGGATACCGACCGGGCCGATAGGCCGCGCTCATCCGCCGCGGGTGCCGGTCCCGCAGGTGCTCCAGCACCCACCACAGCCACGGTTCCAGCACCGCCACCGCTGCCCAGAGCACGCTGATCCTCGCCCAGATGGTCTCGGCGAACAGGTACGCACTGCCCAGTCCGCCGATCCAGATGGCCGCCGGTGCCGCAGCGCGGACCACATGGTTGATCACCGATCCTGGTCCGGTGTCCTTGCGCCAGGTCTTCAGCCGCTGCTGCCGGCGCTTGTGCGCCGCCTGCGGTTTGGCGCCGGTGCCCCGGTAGGGCTGCCGGTGCGGTGCTGGGCGGAGCAGCCGGATCAGGGGCCGGGGTTGGTATCCGGGTGTGGCCGGGGGAGAGGAGGAGGCCGGGGTGGCGGGGCGGATCGGCGCCCTGCTCGGCGGGTGCATCACCCCGCGGCGCACCGGCACGCCGAGCACGGCGGCGCCGTCGACGATCCCCGCCACCTGCAGCCCCCACACCAACCGGTCCCGGGCCGCCATCGGCCGCTCACCGGCGATCGTGGCCACCTCCTGCGCGATCTGCAGCTCCGGCTGGGTGAGCCAGTCCGCCACCGCGATCGCCCCCTGGCTGTAACCGTCGGAGTCGCACAGGTGCACCACACCGAGCTCGTCATATAGCGGCACCGGCGCCCATCGTTCCGCCGGGTCGTAGGCGGTCAGCACCGCACGCGGGGACGGCGGCACCACGTGCAGCAGACCGGCGATCGGTACCTGGTCACCGATCACCTCCAGGCCGGCAGCCGTGGTGATCTCCACCCGGCCGGGAAGGAACAGCACCCGCGCCGACCGGGCCCAGCGAGCCTGCGGGTGGGTCCGCGGACTGCTGCGCAGCTCCACCCGTGCCGACCCGCTCGCCCCGGTGGGCATCGACGGGCGCTCGAAGTCCCACACCGCTGCGGTGTAGATGCTCACCGCAGCCTCCACCCGCGCGGCGAACTCGGCCACGGCCGCGGCCAGCATCACCCGCCGCAACCCGGCACCATAGGCGTAGTTGCCCTGCTCCAGGTTCCGGATCGCGTTCAACAGGTGCCCGAGCAGGGGGGTGATCGCCCCATGGAAGCCGTACACCGCCTCCCCGGTGGCCCGCGGCGGTTCCCGACCCACCCACACGTCCTCCAGCATCGGCGCCTCTCCCCAGGAAGGCACGATCGGCAGGCGGAGCACGGTCGCCTCCTGCGGGGAGAGCTGCCAGCTGCCCAGGGTCGCCGCCGCGTGCTGCAGGGCGTCGGCTGCGGGTTCGAACTGCTCACCGAACTCCCGCTGCTCAGCAGGCAGGAGCTCCAACAGTTCGGCGATGACCTGCCGCGCTGACGCCGCCCGGGCGCTCGCCCGCAGGAACGGGTCGCCACGGTCGGCCAGCAGCATCAGCGTGGCTGTGGTCGGGTACTGGGGCGGCACCGGGCGCTGCTCGTTCATCGGAGCCCACGCTATCGGCAGCAGGGCACCAGTCCCGGCCATCGACATGGGGACCTCAGCCCCTGTCGACGCCGTTGAGCACCCGTCCGGACCGGGCCACCGGAGCCGCCCAGTTGCTGGCGCCAGACGCCGGGGTTAGCGTCGATGACAGGCCGTCCTCCTCGTACAACGGGGGCGGCCCCAGGCATCGATCATGCGGACCATGGCGGTCGAGCGATGTTCAGCCCGGCCGTACTGTTCCGCCCCACCAGCGGGCAGCTGCTGAGTTCCGGACCTGTCCGCGCATCCCACCGAAGGAGCAGGACATGCCAGGCAACAGAGCAGTCGCGTACAAGGGCCCGGGCACAGTCGAGGTACAGACCATCAACTATCCGGAGTTCGAGCTCAAAGATGGCCCGGGGGTGAACCCGGCGAACGTGGGCCGGAAGGTCCCGCACGGGGTGATCCTGAAGACGGTCGCCACCAACATCTGCGGCTCCGACCAGCACATGGTGCGCGGGCGCACCACGGCACCGGTGGACCTGGTCCTCGGGCACGAGATCACCGGCGAGGTCGTCGAGACCGGCTCGGATGTGGAGACCGTCGCCGTCGGCGACATCGTCTCCGTGCCGTTCAACATCGCCTGCGGGCGGTGCCGCAACTGCAAGGAGCGCAAGACCGGGGTCTGCCTGAACGTCAACCCGGACGGCTACGGCAGCGCCTACGGCTACGTGGACATGGGCGGCTGGGTCGGCGGCCAGGCAGAGTACGTGCTGGTGCCGTACGCGGACTTCAACGTGCTGAAGTTCCCGAACCGGGACCAGGCCCTGGCCAAGATGATGGATCTGACCATGCTCTCGGACATCTTCCCCACCGGCTTCCACGGCTGCGTCAGCGCCGGGGTGGGCGTTGGGTCCACTGTCTACATCGCCGGCGCAGGGCCGGTGGGACTCGCTGCGGCGACCAGTGCCCACCTGCTCGGCGCGGCGGTGGTGATCGTCGGTGACATGAACGCCCAGCGGCTGGAGAAGGCCCGCAGCTTCGGCTGCGAGACCGTCGACCTGACCCAGGGTGACCCTGCCGACCAGATCGAGCAGCTGCTCGGTGTGCCCGAGGTGGAGTGCGCTGTGGACGCGGTCGGGTTCGAGGCTCGCGGCCACGGTGCGGACGCCGATCACGAGAAGCCCGCCACAGTGCTGAACTCGTTGATGGACCTGACCAACTCCGGCGGGTCGATGGGCATCATCGGTCTGTACGTGACCGGTGACCCCGGCGCGAGCGACGAGGCAGCGAAGAAGGGCTCGCTGTCGCTGAGCCTCGGCACCGGCTGGGCGAAGTCGTTGTCCTTCGTGACCGGTCAGTGCCCGGTGATGAAGTACCACCGCGGGCTGATGAACGCCATCCTGCACGACAAGGTGAACATCGCCGAGAACGTCAACGCCCAGGCGATCTCCCTGGACGAGGCCCCGGCCGGGTACGCCGACTTCGACTCCGGGACGGCGGTGAAGTACGTCCTGAACCCGAACGGCTACCTCGGCTGAGCGCCGCTACCGGAGCCGCCGGGTGTCAAGGCGCTGTTCGACCACACCCTCGCTGCTGCGCCGCACCAGGTACCCGGCGGCTCCGTCGCGCTCGGCGACCACCTCGGTCAGGCGAGTGCCGGAGAAGACCAGACCTGCGCCGTCGTCCGTGCAATAGGTCTGCGGCAGGGTGCCGGCTGCGACCAGCTGGTGCACCAGCGGACGGCGCCCCGGCTCGCTGTCATAGTGCACGCCGTTGCCGAAGGGCAACAATGCGAGACCGTTGGTGACCGGCTGCAGCTGCGGCCCGAAGGAGTCCGTGGTGCCACCGGCGAACCAACACAGCGAGCCGGCGCTGATCCCGGCGAGGACCACTCCGGACTGCCAGACCCGCTCGAAGACCTCCGCCAGCCCGTGTACCCGCCACACCGCGAGCAGGTTGGCCACTGAACCACCATCCACCCAGATCACGTCCTGCTCGGCCAGGTGCCCCTCGATGTCGGCCAGGTTGGGCATAGTGAACAGCTGGAGCGTGCTCAGTCGGTATCCGGCCAGGTGGGCGGCCCCGTGCATATCGGCGATCCGCCCGGCCTGGTCACCGCCGGCGGTACCGACGTAGGTCACGCGGGGGTTTCGACCACTCACCCCGGCCAGTTCGACGGCGTAGTGCACCAGAGCGTCGAACTCCAGTCGCGTCCGGCTCCCCGGACGGTACCCGCCGGAGGTGGCCAGGATCGTGGGGGTGGGCGCCGTCATGGCACGGCACGTTACCGTGGTGGTCGCCTGAGCCGTTCGTTTCGCAAGGGAGAGCCAGGTCACGCCGTCGTGGTTTGCCCCAGCCGCCCTGCCTCGCGTAATCTTGGACGGCGGTGCCCCAGTGCACCGCTGCCCGTGCGCGCCGAACGGCGTGGGCTCATGTCCGCGGCCCGGCCGCTTCGATGCGAGCGCGCGGGTGCCCAGATCAACGCGAGCGACAGAGATGAGCAAGAACGTGGTGTACGCGATCGTCAAGGCCGGCGGCCGTCAGGAGAAGGTGTCCGTCGGCGACATCGTCGTCGTGGACCGGGTCGGTTCCGACGCCGGCGAGTCCGTTGAGCTCGAGCCCGTTCTGCTGGTCGACGGGGAGAAGGTGACCTCGGACGCCGCGGCGCTGGCCAAGGTCACCGTGACCGCCGAGGTGGTGCGGGACGAGAAGGGCCCGAAGATCTCCATCGTCAAGTTCAAGAACAAGACCGGCTACCGCAAGCGTCAGGGTCACCGCCAGCAGCTGACCCGCCTGAAGGTCACCGGCATCAGCTGAAGCCGGCCTCGCTCCCACCAGCTTCTCCAGACGAAAGGGCCATCATGGCAACGAAGAAGGGCGCCAGCTCCTCCAAGAATGGGCGCGACTCGAACGCGCAGCGCCTCGGCGTCAAGCGGTTCGGCGGCGAGACCGTGAAGGCGGGCGAGATCCTCGTGCGCCAGCGCGGAACGCACTTCCACCCGGGGCAGCACGTAGGCCGCGGCGGGGACGACACCCTGTTCGCCCTCGAGGGTGGCTCGGTGCAGTTCGCCTCCCGCCGGGGTCGCAAGGTCGTGGACATCGTCCTGGCCGACGCCTGATCCTTCAGCACCTCCGGCGGGGGCGCAGCGGCGAGACGTCGCTGGGCCCCCGCCGTTTTTCTATCCACGCCGCCACAGTTCCGCAGGCCGGAGCGGGCGGGCACTGTCACCGGAGGTGAGGAGATGACCAGCTTCGTCGACCGGGTGGTGCTGCACGCGCGCGGAGGGGACGGCGGGAACGGCTGCGCCTCGGTGCGGCGGGAGAAGTTCAAGCCACTCGGCGGCCCGGACGGAGCCAACGGCGGTTCCGGCGGGGATGTGCTGCTGGTCGTCGACCCGCAGACCACCACACTGCTGGACTTCCACCATGCCCCGCACCGGCGCGCCACCAGCGGGACCCAGGGCGGCGGGGACATGCGCACCGGACGCAACGGGGAGGACCTGGAGCTGGCCGTCCCGGACGGCACTGTGGTCAAGGACAGTCGCGGCACGGTGCTCGCCGACCTGGTCGGTGCCGGCAGCACGTTCGTGGCGGCCCGGGGTGGTCGCGGTGGTCTGGGGAACGCGGCGCTGGCCTCCCCGCGGCGCAAGGCGCCCGGGTTCGCGCTGCTCGGTGAGCCCGGGCAGGAGCAGGACCTGGTGCTCGAGCTGAAGACAGTGGCGGACGTCGCGCTGGTCGGCTATCCCAGTGCCGGCAAGTCCTCACTGGTCGCGGCAGTCTCCGCGGCCCGGCCGAAGATCGCCGACTACCCGTTCACCACGCTGGTGCCCAACCTCGGCGTGGTCCAGGCCGGTGAGCAGCGCTTCACTGTGGCCGACGTACCCGGCCTGATCCCGGGGGCGAGCGAGGGCAAGGGCCTCGGTCTGGAGTTCCTCCGGCACATCGAACGGTGTGCGGTGATCGTGCACGTGCTCGACTGCGCCACGCTGGAGCCGGGCCGCGACCCGATCAGCGACCTGGACGTGATCCAGGCCGAGCTGACCGCCTACACCGCCGCCCTGGCCGATACCGATATCGCCGGTGGACGCCGGCCGCTGACCGAACGTCCGCAGCTGGTGGTGCTGAACAAGGTGGACGTCCCCGAGGCCCGCGACCTGGCCGAGCTGGTCCGGCCGGAGCTGGAGCAGCGGGGCCTGCGCGTGTTCGAGATCTCGACGGCGTCCCACGAGGGGCTTCGGCCGCTCACCTTCGCGCTCGCCGAGCTGGTCCAGGCCGCGCGTGCGGCCGAGCCTCCGAGTGCCCCCACCCGGATCGTGGTGCGCCCGAAGGCGGTCGGTGATGACGGCTTCACCGTGACCCGCCGGCAGAGCGATCACGTGTACTACCTGGTGCGCGGGGACAAGCCGGAACGATGGGTGCAGCAGACGAACTTCGCCAACGACGAGGCGGTCGGCTACCTGGCCGACCGACTCGCCCGGCTCGGGGTGGAGGAGAAGCTGTTCGCCGCCGGCGCCCAGGCCGGGGACGAGGTGGTGATCGGGGACGGCCCCACCGGGGTGGTCTTCGACTGGGAGCCGACGATGTCCACCGGTGCTGAGCTGCTGGGCGGCCCCCGAGGAAGCGACGTGCGCCTGGAGGAGCGCACCCGGCCCACCCGGTCGGAGAAGCGGGAACAGTTCCACGAGCGGATGGATGCCAAGGCCGCAGCCCGCGAGGAGCTGTGGGCCGACGGGGAGGACTCCACCTCGTGACCGCCACTGTGACGGACCGGAGTGCTCTGGCGGACCCGGCCCGGGCCCGCCGGCTCGTGGTCAAGATCGGCTCCTCGTCCTTGACCGACGACGGTGGTCGCCTGGACGTGGTCAAGCTCACCCGGCTCACGGATGTGCTCGCCCGCCGGATCGAGGCCGGCAGCCAGGTGACGCTGGTCTCCTCGGGGGCGATCGCGTCCGCGCTGACCGTTCTCGGGATGGCGGGCCGGCCCCGGGACCTGTCCTTGGCGCAGGCGGCGGCCTCAGTGGGCCAGGGACTGCTGATGGCGCACTACACCCGCGCGTTCGCCACCCACAAGCTGCACGTGGGTCAGGTGCTGCTCACCGTGGAGGACGTGATCCGGCGCAGCCATTACCGCAACGCCCAGAGTGCGCTGAACCGCCTGCTGGACCTGGGCGTGGTGCCGATCGTGAACGAGAACGATGCGGTCGCCACCCACGAGATCCGGTTCGGGGACAACGACCGGCTCGCCGCGCTGGTCTCGCACCTGACCCGTGCGGACGCCATGCTGCTGCTCACCGATGTGGACGCTCTCTACGACGGTCCTCCCTCCCGGCCCGGTACCGCCCGGGTGCCGCTGGTGACCGATGCCGGTGACCTGGACGGCCTGGAGATCACCGCACCCGGCAGCAGGCTTGGCACCGGTGGGATGGTCACCAAGGTGGAGGCTGCCAGGATCGCGACCGGCTCCGGCATCCCGGTGCTGCTCACCGGTGCCGAGAAGGTTGCGGCAGCGCTCGATGGTGCGGACGTGGGCACGTGGTTCGCACCGACGGGGCGCCGGATCCGCAGCCGGCGGTTGTGGCTCGCGCACGCCGCCCACACCCGCGGCCGTGTGATCCTCGACGACGGAGCGGTGCGGGCGATCACCGTGGGGAAGAAGTCGCTGCTCGCTGCCGGTGTGACCGGGGTGGAGGGTGACTTCGAGGTCGGCGACCCGGTGGACCTGGTCGACACCCGGGGCGTGGTGGTGGCTCGTGGTTTGGTGGCCTACTCCGCCGAGGAGCTGCCGGAGCGGATGGGCCGGACCTCGGCGCAGCTGCGGGATTCTTTCGGCGACGGTAACGACCGCGAGGTGGTGCACCGGGACGATCTGGTCGCGGCCGGCGAGCCCCGCCGGATGGGGACTTCTGCCGCCCGATGAGGCGCCGGAAGGTGGCAGGATGGCGACCATGCCCGCGCCTACCCTCTCCGACGACGACCTCTCCGAGGTGGTGCAGGCAGCGGACGAGGTGGCGATCCGCAGCCAGCGCTCGTTCATCTGGAGCATGCGACTGCACTACACCCTGCTGGTGGTGGCGGCCGCCTGCGGCTCGTTCGCGTTCATCATCCCGGGCACGGACGCCGATGCCGTAGCGATCCTTGGTGCACTGTGCTTCGGCGCCAGCTTGATGCTCCGGGTGTACCGGAACACCAAGGACTCCGAGTCCCAGTGGTTGACCGCCCGGGCCGTGGCGGAGTCCACCAAGGGCGACAGCTGGCGGTATGCGGTCGGCGGGATCCCGTTCACCCCGGACCTGGACTCGCGCGCGGCCCGCAGGCTGTTCCTGGAACGCCAGCAGGACGAGATCCTCGACCTCGGTCTCACCCTGGCGGACCAGGGCGCCGACCTCGCCTACCTCACCCCGGCGATGAAGCGGCTGCGTGCTCAGGACTTCCAGACGCGACGGGACTCCTACCTCAACGACCGGCTCGCCGACCAGCTGCGCTGGTACGCACGCAAGAGCAAGCAGCACACCACGTTGGCCGACCGGTGGTTCGTGGGCATGCTGCTGGCGGAGGCGGCCGGGCTCGCCGCCGCGGTGATCAAGGCTGCGGGCCTGCTGGACCTGGACCTGCTCGGCATCTTCGCCGCCATGGCCTCCGCGTTCGGGGCCTGGAACCAGATGCGCCAGCACCGTCGGACCGCCGGCGCTTACCGCCGCACGGCTGCCACCCTGGCCACGTTGCTCGCCGGTGCCCGCGAGGACCTCACCGAGGAGGCCTGGCCAGCGTTCGTGGACCGCGCCGAGCGACTGATGGGTGACGAGCTGTCCGCGTGGCAGGCGCTCCGGCTGGCCGAAGCCGGGAAGAGCACCGACGAGTCCGCTGCATGAGCGCGAGGAGCCCTCGCAGAGGGACGTCGAGTTACGAGGTGTGCCGGAGCGGGGCACCGCAGTGCTCAGGCGATAGGGGCACAGTATGAGCGCGAGGAGCCCCCTGCGCGTCGCCGTCACCGGACACCGGTTCTTCGACGAGGCCGCCGCCGCCTACATCAGTGACCGGGTGGGGGAGGTCCTCGATGCTGCCGGGGCGGAGGAGCGCCCGGTCCGGGTGGTGACCAGCCTGGCCGAAGGCGCCGACCAGCTGGTCGCCCAGGTGGCGATCCGGCGCGGGATCCCGGTGGAGGTGATCGTCCCGGCCGCCGGCTACGCCGAGAGCTTGGCTGCGGAGCAGGACCGCCGGCAGTACCGCGAGCTGGTCGCCCAGGCCGACACGGTGCGCACCCTGGAGCACCCCGCGCCGTCCCCGGCCGCCTACCTCGACGCCGGGCTGGCGATGCTCGCCGGTGCGGACCGGCTGATCGCGGTCTGGGATGGTGGACCGGCCCGCGGGGTCGGTGGCTCGGCCGAGATCGTGGCCCGCGCCCGCGAGCTCGGCCTGGACCTGCAGGTGATCTGGCCACCCGGTTATGACCGACCGCGCTGAAGGAGGGGGGAGCATGAGGCGAGTGCTGGCCAAGGTGACCCTGATGGTGCTGGTGAGCTGCGCCGTCGTCCTGGGCCAGACCGTGCCGGCAACAGCGGACCAGACTCCGGCGTGGGAACCGGGACCGGAGTGGGGCAGCCCCGAGTACACCGAGCTGCCCGAGTGGGACCGGTCGGTCGCCTGCGGCGTGGGGGAGAGGTGGACCTGGACCTCGGACCAGGGCCAGATCGACTGGCAGGTGGTCACCTGTGACCACCGCGATGCAGCGCGTGGTGCGGCGCTGTGGCAGCTACCGCCGG